>NZ_PJJW01000035.1:0-197506 GCF_002929675.1 Cryobacterium sp. M15 | reverse complement strand
AAATCATTCGCAGACGACCAAACCTTCGCCGACTCCGAACTATCCCTCGAAGACGCAACAAACCTCAACCGCGCCGCACACCGGAGTTAGCGCTAGGAACGGGGCCTGCGGAGCCAGAAGCCGGCCGCGCAGGCCCCGCTTCGTATCGGTGGGCGCCGGCATTTTGAGCGCCAGTGTTACGAGTGTCCGGCAGGTGCACTGTCGAAGCGGGGAGAAAGCCTGAAGGGCGGGGGCGAATGATCTGTCACTGCGGCGGCTAGCGAGATCACGCGAGCTGAAAACATCCGCTCCCCACCGACTACATAACTTCGTTACCCTCCAACATTTCCGTCACCAGCGCTGCGATCGCGCTGCGCTCCGACCGGGTCAGGGTCATATGCGCGAACAGTGGATGGCCTTTCAGCGTTTCGATCACGCTGGCCACGCCGTCGAAGCGACCGACCCGTAGATTGTCGCGCTGGGCGACGTCGTGAGTGAGCACCACGCGCGAGTTCTGACCGATGCGACTCAGCACGGTCAGCAGCACGTTGCGCTCGAGCGACTGCGCCTCGTCGACGATCACGAAGGCGTCGTGCAGTGAACGGCCGCGAATGTGGGTGAGCGGGAGCACTTCGAGGATGCCGCGCTCCATCACCTCCTCGACCACATTCTCCGACACGATCGCGCCGAGTGTGTCGAATACCGCCTGCGCCCACGGCCCCATTTTCTCGCCCTGGTCGCCGGGCAGAAAGCCGAGGTCCTGGCCGCCGACCGCGTAGAGCGGACGGAAGACCATGATCTTGCGGTACTGCTGGCGTTCCAGCACGGCCTCCAGGCCCGCGCAGAGAGCGAGCGCGGACTTCCCCGTTCCAGCACGCCCGCCGAGCGAGAGAATGCCGATCTCCGGGTCGAGCAGCAGGTCAATGGCCAGCCGTTGCTCCGCTGACCGGCCGTGCAGTCCAAAGACGTCACGGTCGCCGCGCACAAGCTTGAGCGTGCCCCGGCTGGTCACCCGGCCGAGGGCCGACCCGCGGTCGGAGTGAATGACCAGGCCCGTGTTGATTGGCATGTCCTGCACCGCGCGGGAGTCCAGCATCTCTTTGTCATAGAGCACGCTCATCTGCTCGGCGCTGAGGGTGATCTCGTCCATGCCGGTCCAGCCGGAATCAACGGCGAGTTCGTGCCGGTACTCATCGGCAGCGAGGCCGAGAGAAGCTGCCTTCACCCGCAGCGGCAGGTCCTTGGAGACGACGGTCACGGTCATTCCGTCATTGGCCAGGTTGAGGGCCACGGCCAGAATGCGCGAATCGTTGTCACCCAATTGCAGGCCAGATGGCAGCACCGACATATTGGAGTGGTTGAGTTCCACCCGCAAACTACCGCCATCGCCGACCGGAATCGGAAAGTCGAGGCGCTCATGCTTGAGCCGCAGTTCATCGAGATTGCGCAACGCCTGCCGCGCAAAATACCCGATCTCCGGGTCATTGCGCTTGGATTCCAGTTCACTGATCACCACCACGGGCAACACAACGGCATGCTCGGCAAAGCGAAAGATTGCTTTGGGATCTGACAGAAGCACCGAGGTGTCCAACACAAAGGTGCGCTCGGTTTGGGAAGCGGATACCTCCACCCGGTCAGTCGCGTTCAGGTCGGTTCGATTAGCGGTCACAGCCACTCCTACCCTGCGTCACACGGACGCGGATCACTTTGGCGAGCTGGCCATCAAGCAATTCTCGAGCCGTACTTATATGGCCGTCTCGATCAGGTGCCGTACCTGATGAAAGCGACGCTACGACCTACCGGCGCAAAAAGAAACCCGACACGCCCACCAAAATCTGTCGTTCACCTTACGTTGGGACAGACGATCGGTCTGCGCTGCAGAATGCTAGTACGTGGCGGTGAGAGCGTACGCGGTGAGGGCCCCCCTCAACATAGTCACCGTGTCGGGGTCGAGGGCCGCGTGCACGCTCAGCCGCACCGTGGTATCGCGCATGGTGGCCGAAATACCGTGGTTGTGCAGGCTCGCCACGAGTGTGGTGAGCAGTTCAGCCGGCGGTTCGAGTACAACGAGGCCCGCGCGCTCCCGAACATCGCGGGGCGAGACGAGATCGATGACGAATTCGTCGACGAGTTCAATTATTTGAGAGACGTTGTCATTCATGGCCGCCTGGATGACGTCGACGCCGACATCAGCGGTCTGCTCCAAGGCTGCCGCGAACCGCGCCTGCGCGACGGAGTCACCGTTGGTCACCCGAAAAGCCCTGGCGCTGTGGCTGGGCGGGGTGACCTCGTCCCAGGGCTCAGCGGTGTCGGTGCCGACATAGCCGGAGTAGACCGGAACGAGGCGTTCGAGAGCCCGCTCACTCAGGGCCAGAAAACCGGTGCCCCAACCGGCCCGCGTCCATTTCTGCCCACCGGAAGCGACGACATCCGCTGCCTCAAAGGCTGCGTCAACGACGCCGAAGCCCTGGATCGCGTCAACAATGAGCAGGCGATCGCCGATCACCTGTCGGATACCGTCGAGGTCGGCGCGATAGCCCGTGCGGGAATCGACGAGACACACCGCGACAGCCGCGACGGCGGGGGTGAGCTGGTCGCGGATCTGGCCGGGAGTGACGCGACCCCGCACGGTCTCCAGCCACACTGGGGTGACCACGTGCAAGGTCTCAGCAGCCCGGACCGCCGCAAACGGCACGCTGGGAAAGTCGGCAGCCGACAGCAGCACGGAACCGGTCAGACCGAACATGGCCTGCATCAGGCCCGAGCTGGTGTTGGGCTGCAGCACAACCTGGTCGGGGGTAAAACCGGTGAGAGCGGATACCGCGGTGCGGGCACGCAAATCCTGCTCAGCCAGGTGATCGAGGCTGCCGAATCGGGCGCGGGACAAGACCTCATTCTGGCCGAGGATCTCTGCCATGACGACCTCGGACAGTGGGCCGACCCGACCGAAGTCGAGGTAACCGGGCTCGTTACGAAAGCCATCGGTGAAGTTCTGGAGCGAATTCATGCAGGTCCAATCGGTTGTCAAACAAATATCCCCCGCCGTTCTCCCCCGTGCCCCGGGCTACCCGCCGAACCGACGCTGGCGCCGGGAAAAATCGCGAAGAGCACGCAGGAAATCGATCTGACGCAGGTCGGGTCCGAGGGCTTCGACGAAGTAAAATTCACTATGCGCGCTCTGCCACAGCATAAAGTCGCTCAGCCGCTGCTCGCCCGAGGTGCGGATGACGAGGTCGGGGTCGGGCTGACCACCGGTATAGAGGTGCTGGCCGATCAGCTCCGGCGTGAGGGTCTCCGCGAGGTCCTCCAACGTTCCGCCGTGCGCGTGGTGGGTGGCGACAATGCTGCGCATCGCATCGGTGATCTCAGTGCGCCCGCCGTAGCCGACCGCGAGATTCACGTGCAGTCCCTTATGCTCGCTGGTGCGGGCGTCCGCTGCATCGAGCGCTGCGACGAGCGAAAGGGGCAGGCCAGCCTTGGACCCCATCTGCTGCACCCGCCAATCGCGATAGTGCGAGAGCTCTTCGGCCAAATCGGCGATGATTTCGATCAGATCGGCGAGTTCATCAGCCGGCCGCTGGGTGAGGTTGTCGGAGGAGAGCAGGTACAGGGTGACGACCGAAATTTTGAGGTCGTCGCACCATTCCAAAAATTCGCGCATCTTTGCGGCACCGGCTCGATGCCCGTGTGCAGCCGTCTGAAACCCCAGTTGCCTGGCCCAGCGCCTGTTGCCGTCGATGATCATGGCGACGTGACGGGGCAGGTGCTCCGGCGTGAGTCCGCGCCTCAGCCGGCGCTGATACAGCCTGTAGAGGAGGCCGCGCGCTGAGGGGACTTGGGGTTTCTGCACACAGTTACGCTAGTCCACTCCGGCGAGCGTTCGCGGCACTTCGACCGTGCCCTGTCGTATCCTTGCAGCATGGCCACCGAGCACGATATCCCCAATCTGCCACTGATCGAGGCGGCTGACACCCATCCGGAGGACGTCAAACCGACCTGGCGCGGCTGGATCCACGCCGGCACTTTTCCCGTGACGATCGTGGCCGGCATCGTGCTGCTCGTGCTCGCCGAGGGGTCAGCGGCCAAGATCAGCTCTGCCGTGTTCGTGCTCAGCTCGATGCTGCTGTTCGGCAATTCGGCGCTCTACCACCGCTTCAACTGGCAGCCGCGCACTCGCATCATGCTCAAGCGCATCGACCACGCCAACATATTTCTGTTGATCGCCGGTTCGTACACGCCGATCACCGTGCTCGCGCTGCCGCCAGCGAAGGCGACGCTCCTGCTCTGGCTGGTCTGGGGCGGCGCCGGACTCGGCATTATCTTTCGGGTGTTCTGGATCCACGCTCCGCGCTGGCTGTACGTGCCGCTCTACCTGGTGCTCGGCTACGGTGCACTGTTGTTCATCGTGGACTTCTTTCAGGCCAACGCCCCCATGATGACGTTGATTCTGATCGGCGGACTCTGCTACACGGTCGGCGCGGTCATCTACGGGCTGAAGAAGCCCAACCCGATTCCGGGCGTGTTCGGCTTCCACGAGATCTTCCACACCCTCACGGTGGTGGCGTTCCTCTGTCATTTCGCAGCGATTCTACTGATCGCCAGGCATCCGCTCTACCCGTAGAGCGCTGCTACTCGGGCTTGTCGTTCGGAGCGATCTCGTCGGCGTCGCGCTCCGCCTGTTCCGCTTGGAGCCGTTCTCTGATCTCAGCCCGGTACGTGGTGCGACGGATGCGACGCACGACGTCCAAGCACAACAGCACTGTCGCTGCCGCGATGAGGAAGAAAACCACGAACCCGATGACACCCGGTGTGACGGTGTTCGGATCGAAGTTGGGGTCGGGGGTCGGTGTGACGGCGAGCACGACGTTGATCGAGGCATTGAGTGACACGATCATTTGTCGTCCTGGATTCCGGCGAAGAGATCAGATTCGGGCATTTCGGTGTCTACTTTCGATTCGACAAGTTGGAAGTCTTCGTACGGCCAGGCCTCGCGTACCAAATCATTGGGCCAGAAGAAGAAGCTGCTGTCGGGCGAGACCTGGCTCGCGTGCGAGCGCAGGGCCGCATCGCGTACGTCGAGAAAATCCCCGGCCGGAACATGGGTGGTGGCGAGCTTAGGATAATCTTCCATGCGCTCCCGCGCCGCCTCGAGCGGTTCCAGAAGCGGAGAATCCGGCTCGGCCACGCTGAGCGCGAGGTACATCGCGTCGATGCGCTCAAGGTTGAAGATGCGGTCGTAATAGAGCTTGCCGATCTGCCAGGGCGCTCCCGAATCCGGGTACCGGTCAGGGTCGGCGGCCGCGCGAAATGCTTCCAGGGAGACCTCGTGACAGCGGATGTGGTCTGGGTGCGGGTAGCCGCCGTTTTCGTCGTAGGTGATCAGCACCTGGGGGCGAAACTCACGCACGAGAGTGACGAGGGGTTCGGCCGAATGCTCCAGCGGAATGTCGGCGAAGGAGTTCGGCGGCACGGACTTATCCTCGTTCATGCCGGAGTCTTCGAAGCCAAGCCAGCGGTGCTGCACGCCGAGTGCCTGCTGTGCGCCCTGCATCTCCAGGCGGCGTAAGCCTGATATGTCTCGTTCGGCCATCGCATGGCCGGCAAAAGCGGGATTGAGAATGCTTCCACGCTCGCCACCAGTGCAACTCACGATGAGCACCTCAGCGCCGAGGCTGCGGTAGTAGGCGTATGTAGCCGCGCCCTTGCTCGATTCGTCGTCGGGATGGGCATGTACAGCCATCAGTCGCAGCGTCACCATACTCCTCAGGAATGCCGGATAACCTTAGGCTAGATAACCTAAAGACCAAGCCTAATCGCTCCATGGAAAGTGTGAAATCACCAGTGCCCGTCAACAGCACGTCCACCGGAGTCCAGTCGAGCCGTGAGCCCTACCGCCTCGACGAATCAGCTGTCTCGGGCGTGCCAGCGCCCATCGAGAGTGCCGTGATTCAATCACGCTACGGTCGTACGCCCACCCGCAAGAAACGGGACCGCCGAATTCTCTGGGGACTGGGCGGTATTTTTGTTCTGGTGCTGGGGGCGTGGGTGGTGTGGACCGGTCTGGACGGGGCATCCACTCAAATCGAAGCGCGCGATATCGGCCACACCATTATCGACGCGCACAGTGTCAGCGTGACATTCGAGGTGGCGCTGCCGGTGAACCGGACAGCGAGTTGCGCCGTACAGGCGCTCAACGAGAGCTACTCTGTGGTCGGCTGGAAGATCATCGATCTGCCGGCATCGACGCTGTACAACCGGTCGTTTACCGAGATTCTGCGCACCACAGACCTGAGCAACACGGGTTTGATTTACCAGTGCTGGCTGACCTAAACTGACGTATTCGCCCCGGCAATCGTTGGGGTGTCGGCTATGTTCGCGCAGCCTCACCGGCCTTTCTTCGCTCGAGCGTAATAAAGGAGATCACTCGTGAGTACCGAGACAACGGTCACTTGGCTAACTCAGGAGGCCCACGACCGCCTCGCAGCGGAACTGGCGACACTGAGCAATTTCGGCCGGGGCGACATCGCGAAGAAGATCGAGTCCGCCCGCGAAGAAGGCGACCTCAAGGAGAACGCCGGCTACCACGCGGCGAAAGAAGAGCAGGGCAAGATGGAGGCGCGCATCCGCACTCTCACCGTGCTGCTGCGCACCGCCGAAGTCGGCCATGCTCCCGAGAGTAACGGCGTCGTCGTTCCCGGCACGGTCATTACCGCAACAATCGCCGGTGATGAAAGTCGTTTTCTCATCGGCAGCCGCGAAATCGGCGCTAACAGCGACCTTGATGTGTTCAGCGAGCAAAGCCCGCTCGGTGCAGCCATCATCGGACTCAAGGTTGGCGCGAAGACGAGCTACACCACGCCGAACGGCAAGGAAATCACCGTGCACGTCACCAACGTAGAGACGTTCACCGGAGCCTGACCCCCCACCATCACCATCACCCGCACCGTCACCCGTGCAACCGTGCAACCGGCCCCCGCACCATAACTCCTGCAATTTGCCGCCGCGGCCAAAAAGTTACCCGGAATTTTGGGCATCCGCTTGGAAACCATCACTAAGTGCAGGAGTTATGCTCCGATTGTTGACGGGCGCCCGAAAGCGGGCGGCTAGTCGATCTGGGGGTCGTAGCCGGCGGCCCGCAGCGTGTCGACGACATGCTGGCGATGCTCGGGCCCGCGCGTTTCGACGCTGACGTCGAGTTCGACCTCGCTGATGCGCAGTCCAGCCCCGTGCCGTGTGTGCAGTACCTCGATGACGTTGGCGGTGGCCTCGGCGAGCAGCTCGGAGATGCGGGCCAACTGGCCCGGGCGGTCCGGCAGCATGATGCGCAGCGTGAGGTACCGTCCCGACGCCGCGAGACCGTGGCTGATCACGCGCTGCATGAGCAGCGGGTCGATGTTGCCACCCGAGAGGATGGCCACTGTCGGCCCGGTCGGGGTGATTTTTCCGGCCAGAATCGCGGCAACCGCCACTGCTCCAGCGGGTTCGACGACGAGTTTGGCGCGTTCGAGCAGCACCAGCAGCGCCCGCGCGGTGTCGTCTTCGCTGACGGTGACGATCTCATCAACGGCGTCACGCACGATCTCGAAGTTGAGCAATCCTGGCATGGCAACGGCGATGCCGTCAGCGATGGTCGGCAGGATGCTGATCATCGTGGGTTCCCCGGCCTCGAGCGAGGGTGGGTAGGCGGCCGCATTTTCCGCCTGCACTCCGATAACCCGGATGACACGCCCCTCGCGTGCGGCACGCTGCTTGAGCGCACTGGCCACGCCGGAGATGAGCCCACCGCCCCCGATGGGGACGATGACCGTTTCGAGATCAGGAACCTGATCGAGGATTTCCAGGCCCAGCGTGCCCTGCCCGGTGACGACATCCACGTGATCGAACGGCGGTATGAGGATCGCGCCGGTCTCGCGCGCGTATTCGGCCGCGGCAAGGAGTGGTTCGGTGACGGTCGTACCGCGCAAAATCACCTCGGCCCCGTAGTCACGCGTCGCCGACAACTTGGGCAGCGCTACGCCGACCGGCATGAAGATGGTGGCTTTGATGCCGAGCTCCCGGGCGGCGAAGGCCACGCCCTGGGCGTGGTTGCCGGCCGAGGCCGCGACGACGCCACGAGCTTTCTCCTCGTCGGTGAGCTTGGACAGCCGATTGTAGGCGCCCCGAATTTTGTACGAGCCGGTGCGTTGCAGGTTCTCACACTTGAGGTATACCGGCGCCCCCAGCACGTCGGCGAGGTACCGCGAACTCTCCATCGGGGTCACATCGGCGACCTTCGCGACGACCGCGCGCGCGGCCTCGAATTCAGCGAGGGTGGGTGCAACAAGGGTGGTCTCGGGCATGTCTTAGTTCTCCGAACTGTCGTGCTGGGCGCCAGGTGCGCTAAAAGCTGAGGGCGTGCTGCGGGGGGATCCGCCACCGGTCGTCGGGATGCTCCGGGGACGAACCCGGGCCGTGCGGGCCAGCGCAGTGCCGGAGCGATAGCCCGGTCGGCTTTGCGGTACCGTCTGCCACAGCACCGAACCTCTCGTCGGCACTGCAGCGGGTGGATTGGAGCGCCACGCGCCGCCAGCGATGTAGCTGGTCATCGCGTTCAACACGGCGGCGACGGGCACGGCGAACAGAGCACCGGGGATTCCGGCGAGCAGGGCACCGGATGCGACGACCAGCACGACGGCCAGCGGATGCACCTTGACGGCTGTTCCCATGATGAGCGGCTGCAGAACGTGTCCTTCGACCTGCTGCACGAGCAGTACGACGCCGAGCATGGCGAGGGCGACGGCCCAGTTATTGAAGATGAGGGCGATGATGACGGCGACGGAACCGGTGGCAACGGCACCGACAATGGGGATGAACGAGCCGAGGAACACCAAGATTCCAATCGGTATGGCCATCGGCACGCCGAGCAGGGCGGCACCGACGCCAATGCCGACCGCGTCGATGGAGGCGACCAGAATCTGCACGCGGGCGAAGTTGCCGAGCGTAGTCCAACCGGCGATACCGGCGCCATCGACGGCAGCGCGGGCGCGCAGGGGAAAGAATCGTACAATCCAGCCCCAGATCGCCTTGCCATCGATGAGGATGAACAGCAAACTGAACAGCGCGAGCAAAAGCCCGGTCAGCAAGTGCCCCAGGGTTGTCCCTACCGAGAGGGCACCGCTGATGAACACGGCGCTGTCATTCTGGATCGCGATCCAGCCCTGCTGCAGATAGTTGGTGATCTCGGTATCCGACAATTGCAGAGGAGACGCCGCGAGCACCGATTTGAGACTGTCAAAACTCGCGGTAAGGCGATCGCTCAAACCGACAGTACCCTCGGCTATCTGCGTGGATGCCAGCGTGACCAGCCCGGCGACAAGCACCAGCGTACCCAGCATCGCCACGGCCACGGCCACACCCTTCGGCCAGTGGTGCCGCACCAGAAAGGCCACGAAGGGAATCAGCAGGGCCGATACGAGCACGGCGACGAGCAGGGGAATGACGATGAGGCGCAGCTGAATGACGAGAAAGATCAAAATCGCAATGGCCGCGGCGACCACAATCAGCCGCCAAGACCAGGCTCCAGCCAAGCGGATGCCGGCCGGCAGGTTCTCATCAACGCCATTGAGGGCAGGCGTCGCGGCCACCAGCTCGACCGGCGCAGCGCCGAGATCGGATCCGGACTGATCGGTGCTCTCGCGCGCTCGGACGGCTACACGCCGGCGGCGCAGCCGCAGCTGCGCACGCGCGCCTGGACTGCCCGTGGATTCGCTCACTCGCTCATTCTAAGACCGCCCGGCGTACCGCACAGATTACGCGCGGCTTCGGCTTCCGCCCCACCTGACTGTCAACATTTACTACTCGGTATCGCCCCTGCGCTTGCGCGTGTCTGCTTCGATGACGGGGAGGGTGACTCCGCCGCTTTCAGGCCCAAGCTTCCAGACGAACAACACGCCAACGAGTCAAGGAACGGCGAACGCGGCAACGGTCAACCCACTATGGATACGTCGTGCTCAGACCCCTGACCGCTAGAATTGAAGCAATGCCAGAGACCATCTCCCCCGCTCTGGCGCGCCGCATCGCATTGGCCGCTCAGGGGTTCGGCTCACGAACCGCCACGGCAATCGGAATCCGTCAGCTCACCGGTCTCGTCAACCGGATCGAACTGCTGCAGATCGACTCGGTCAACGTCTTCGAACGCAGCCACTATATGCCGGCATTCAGCCGGCTCGGCGCTTACGACAAGGCACAGCTCGACCGTTTGACCACCGGCCGCGAGGCCCGCTTCACAGAGTATTGGGCGCACGAGGCATCGTTTCTGCCGGTCGAGATGTGGCCGCTGTTCCACTGGCGAATGCAGCACTTTCGCGACCGCTCAGCCCAAAACACCGACGATTGGTCGAACGCCAACCGTCCGATGCTGGATTGGCTCCTAGCCGAGCTTGCCGCTAATGGGCCGATGCCCGCGAGTGCGATCGAGCACGATGCCAACAAACGTCGTGGGCCGTGGTGGGGCTGGTCCGACGTGAAGACCGGGCTGGAGACGCTGTTCCGCTGGGGTGACGTGGTCAGCGCCGGACGCATCCGCTTCGAACGGGTCTACGCCCTGCCCGAGCAGGTCTTCTCCCCCGAGTTACTCGGTCAGGGCATTTCGAGTACGGATGCCCATCGCGAGTTGGTCAGCCGATCGGCCCGGGCCCACGGCATCGGCACGATGAAAGATTTCGCCGATTACTTTCGACTGAAGTCAGCACCGACCCTGGTCGCGATCCGCGATCTCGAAGAGGCCGGCGAATTGATCCCGGTACAGGTGCTCGGCTGGGGCACGGGGCGCACTCCGGGAGCGGCCTGGCTGCACCGCGATGCCCGACTGCCGCGCAGCATGGACGCGCAGGCGGTCTTGTCACCGTTCGACCCGGTGGTTTGGGAGCGCGCCCGTGCCCTGCGCCTGTTCGATTTTCATTACCGCATCGAGATCTATACTCCGGAGCCAAAGCGTGTGTTCGGCTACTACTCGCTGCCGATTCTGCTCGGCGACACGGTGGTCGGCCGGGTGGACCTCAAAAACGACCGGCAGGCCGGCGTGCTTCGGGTGCAATCAGCCTGGGCTGAACCATCGTCACCAGCGGATGCCGCCGCTAGGCTCGCACTCGTGCTGCGGGAGGCCGCCACGTGGCAGGGGCTCGACGAGATCATCGTGGTGCCACGCGGTAACCTCGCGGCGGGGCTCGCCGCGGAGCTGGACTAGGTTCGCTTCCGTCCACGTGGTGCCTGGCCGGATTCGTTTTTCTGCCTCCGGCTCCGTGCCGTCGACCAGCCCGGATCAGCCCGCGAAGTTGGCGGCCGCTGCGCCCCCTCTGTTATTCTGGTCAGCAATCGAAGGAGCATCTTGTGGCAGTCATTTCTCGTGGCTTCATCGGCCGCGGTGGCGAAGCGAACCCCGACCTTCCGGCCGGGCAATACCTCACCGCAGACTTCCCTGTGCTGTCCGCCGGGCCTACCCCTCACATCGACACCGTCGACTGGCAGTTCAGCATCCGCACGGACTCAGACACCCTGCACACGTGGAGCTGGGACGAGTTGCACGCGCTGCCCATCGAGGATATCCACACCGATATTCACTGTGTCACTCGCTGGTCTAAGCTCGGTACGAGCTGGCGGGGCGTCTCTCTCGATACCCTGTTCGCGAACGTCACAACGAGCGACAAGTTCGTGATGGCACATTCCTACGGTGGGTACACCACAAATGTTCCGCTCGCCGACCTGCTGGGTGGCCAGGCCTGGATTGCCCTTGAGTTCGACGGTGAGAAGCTCGATCCGGAGCATGGCGGTCCGGCGAGACTGCTCATCCCCCACCTGTATTTCTGGAAAAGCGCCAAATGGATTCAGGGTCTGGAAATGCAGAGCCAGGATGAACCCGGGTTCTGGGAGCAGAACGGCTACAACATGTACGGTGATCCCTGGCTCGAACAGCGCTATTGGTGACGGGCACGAGTGAGGCCAGGGACGACGGCCGCATCGGCAACTGGAAGGTGGGCGTCGTGACCTCGATCCGGCGGGAGAGTGCGTCGGGCCGCAGCATCACGATCGACGTTCCCGGGTGGGGCGGCAACATCGCCGGTCAGCACACTGATGTGCGGCTGACCGCTTCCAATGGCTACACCGCAGTACGCTCCTATTCCGTGGCGTCGGCCGGTGTCGGTGACCGGATCGAGCTCGCGGTCGACCGCCTGCCCAGCGGCGAGGTGTCACCGTACCTGGTTGACACGCTTCGCGAGGGCGACGAACTCGAGCTGCGCGGCCCCCTGGGCGGCTGGTTCGTCTGGACGCCGCAGCAGGCCGAGAACGTGCAGCTCATCGGCGGCGGATCGGGGATCGTTCCCCTGATGGCAATGATCCGCTCGCACGAGGCATCCGGCAGTACGACGCCGTTCCGGCTGCTCTACTCGGTGCGCACGCCACTAGACGCATTCTTCCGCGCTGAGCTCGAGTCCCCGTCGGCCAACCTCGAGGTGACCTGGATCTTTACTCGCCACGCGCCGAACGGATGTTCCCGGCCCGCCGGGCGCATCACCGCCGCCGACCTGGAGGCCCATGGCTTTCCGGCCGCTCTGGCACCGACGGTGTTCGTGTGCGGGCCAACCGGATTCGTCGAGACTGTCGCGACCGCGCTCGTCGCCCTCGGGCACGAACCGGACCGCGTCAAGACCGAACGGTTCGGAGGCGCGTAATGGGCGAGCACATCGACGGGAACGCCCTCGCGGGCCCCCTGTCGGACCTGTTCACGTTCGACCCGACCACCGCATCCGCTCGCTGTTCCGGATGCGGTGACGTGTCGGTTCTCGCGCGTGCGATGGTTTACGCCGAACCGGACACTCTCGTCGTTCGCTGTGCGCACTGTGACGACGTGCTCATGGCCATCGTGCAGGCGCCCGATCGGTTCTGCATCGAACTGCGGGGCATGACCTGGCTGAAAATCCCCCGCTAACGTTCCGCGCGAGACCACACGTAATCTCTCGGTGCAGCTGCGCACCGACTCAGAACTTGCTGCCCATGGCCGTGAGGCGCTCAATGCGATCGGCGATCGGCGGGTGCGTCGCGAACAGCTTGCCCATGGCACCCTTCTTCAGCGGGTCGGAGATCCAGAGGTGCGCCATCGAGCTGTTCTGCTTCTGCATCGGGCGACCGTACTCGCCGAGTTTGGCCAGCGCCGAGGCGAGGGCGTCCGGGTGTCGCGTCGTCAACGCGCTCGTCGCATCCGCCAGGTATTCGCGCTGGCGGGAGATGGCGAGCTGCACCACAGTCGCGATGAGCGGAGCTACGATCATGGCAACGAGGCCGAACACCATGACGACGGGGTTGCCGTTGTTGTTATTGCGGCCGAAGAACGCCATGCGCAGGAACATATCGGAGATGAAACCAATCGCCACGACGAGGCCGAAGACGACCATCGACACTCGAATGTCGTAGTTGCGCACATGGCCGATCTCGTGGGCCATGACGCCCTCAAGCTCGGAATCGTCCATGATGTCGAGCAGTCCGGTGGTGGCGGCGACGATCGCGTGTTTCGGGTCGCGGCCGGTGGCGAACGCGTTCGGTGCCGGGTCGTTGATGATATAGACCTCGGGCATCGGAGTGCCGGTCGTGATCGACAGGTTCTCGACGATACGCCACAGCCTGGGATGATCAGACTGGCTGTTGACCCTGATGCCACCGCTCATGGAGATGGCCTGGCGACCCGCCGCGTAGTACTGAATGATGACGTACAGGGCGGTGATGACGACCGTGGCGATGAGAATGCCGTAGCCGCCACGGCCGTAGACAGCATTGGCCAGCCAGCCGAGCCCCGCGATGATCACGAAGAAGAGAATCATAATAAAAACAGTGTTGCGTTTGTTTTTAGCTATCGCGCTGTACATCTAGTGCTCCGTTAGAACTGTACGCGGGGCGGCTCCGCAATCGCTGCGGAATCGGCCACCTCAAAGAATTCGCGTTCGGTGAACCCGAGGTTGACGGCGAACAGGTGGTTGGGGAAGACCTTGATCTTGGTGTTCATCTCACGCACGCCACCGTTGTAGAACCGGCGAGCAGCCTGGATCTTGTCCTCGGTGTCGACGATCGCACCCTGCAGTTGCAGGTAGTTCTGGCTGGCCTGCAGCTGCGGGTACGCCTCAGCGACGGCGAAGATGCTCTTCAGCGCGGTCTGCATGTGGTTCTCAGCAGCGGATGCGTCGGCCGGGCCTTGGGCAGAGAGCGTTTCGGCCCGCGCTTTGGTCACGTTCTCAAATACGCTCTTCTCGTGCGCCGCGTAGCCCTTGACCGTTTCGATCAGGTTGGGCAACAGGTCGGCACGGCGCTTGAGCATCACCGTGATGTCGCTCCAGGCTTCGTCGACGCGCACGTTGAGCGTTACGAGGGAGTTGTAGGTCGACCAGAGGTAGATACCCACAATGGCGACGAGTGCGACAACGATCAAAACCGGGATGAGCCATTCCATGGCAGCGTCTCCTTGCAAATTGGCACGATGTGTACGTTGGCACGGAGACATGAACTGGCCAAACGACCCCCCGTGCGTACCTGCCTATACTAACGGCGACCCCGGAGGCTCCCACCCGCCTCTCATGACACTCCTAGCAAGCTCAAGGCGCACAGGGATCCCGCGACAGCAGGGCGAGCGCTGGTCAGCCGGGCTCTTCGACGTCGAGCAAAACCTCGTTGCGGCGCAGAAACCACGGCTTGAACGGCGGATCGAATCGTGCGAATCTCGGTGACCCCAAGACGCTGAACCCGGCAGCGGCGAGCGCCCCGCGTAACTGGTCAAGATGCTGTTCATAACGAGTCTGACTCCAGCGTCCACTGAAGCGGAGTGCACCGGCCAGGCTTGCGGGTACCGTGCGCAGGTGCACGGCGGGGTCCGTGGGTTCCGGCGCTGTTTGGGCCGTCAGGTCTTTGGGGAGCACAAAAGCGACCCGGAATTGTTCACCGGCTGCTGCGCCAGAGGCATCTTCCACGCTCTCCTGCAGCACTGGCGCGGTCATCGCGATCTTTTCTGCGGCATCCGTTTGTATTACCGGCGCCGTCATGGCGATTTTCTGGAGCGAGCGGTTGGCTCCGGTGATGTACGCGAACAAATATCGGAAGGCACGATTTCCAGCGTCTTCGAACGGGCCATCGGTAATGACCTCGGCCACCAGATGCGCTGGGTATCGGCGCAACTCGAAATCGTCGTAACTCTTCACGATTTGATAGGGCTGCTGCTCGGTCATGCACCGAAGCTACTGCAGGTGGCTGGATTCCCGCTCCCCGCTGTGATCGCCAACCGCAGGGCAGACTACCGGGATCACGGGCGTCGGCCCACCGAGGCCTGGAAACGGATCAGATATCCATCCGGGTCCTGCACGAGAAACTGAGCGACGCCAGACTCTCCAGCGCCCGTTCGGTACCATTTCGTCTCTGGCTCCATGAAGAGCGGCCAGCTGGCCTCGCGAAAGGCACGCACCAACGGATCAATCGATGCCACGGAGATCTGGAAGTTGATACCACGGCCGAAGGGACTCTCCAGCGCCCCCGGAAGCCAGTTTCGGCCCTCGCCCCGCTGCTCGATCATCACATGGGCCGTGCCTCGCGCGATGTAGGCAAACCCGTCAGCGGGGCGGTCGTACTGCACCTCGAAACCGCCGAGACCGCACCAGAAATCCAAACTCTTCGCAAGCGATGTGACGAGAAGCTCCGGCACGAGGCTAGGTTCCGGCGTACTGCGCGAGGTAGTCAAAGATTCAACGCAATTCTTTTCGGAACCAGTGATTCGCGTACGGGTCGGTGTTGTGCGCTTCACCCTCGATGAAACCGACCGAGGCATAGAGGCTGCGCGCCTCGATGAGGTCGGTTCGCGTGTCCAACCGCAGTGCCGTGAGCCCCTGCGCGCGGGATTCACTTTCCAGATTCTGCATGAGGAGCCGGCCCACCCCCTGACCTCGGGCAGCTGGTTCGACAAAGACCCTGGTCACCTCACCGATATCGCCAGGGCGAATGCGCATTCCGGCACAGCCGAGCACGGCGCGCCCCTGGCGGGCGAGCAACAGCAGCCCGGTTGGTGCAACGAGGTCGTCGCTTGGGTACCCGGCCTGGGCCGCGACAATTTCCTGCTGGAGCGCAGGTCGCCCGTGGTAACGACTCACGATGTCGTCATAGTAACGAAGTGACACCTTCTCGGCTTCAGCCGATGCCGGCGCCGCTGCAGACACAAGTATCGGCAGCACTGGCATCATGCGTCCCACACTACTGGTCGCGCCGACGAGGTATCCGGTAGGTGGAGAGAGCTCCGGCGCTGATGCGACCTCGTGCGCCCGACGTCTGCGCCATACAGATTGACTGAGATGGCCGCACAGGCGCCCACCGGTGCGGCTGCTGGGCGCTCGGCGTGGCCTGAAAATCACCGATTATGGGCTTGACAGGGCTGGTACCGCGGCGAAGAGTTCGTTCATGGTGAACAAGTCCGCCCCCGCGGTCGAGGCGACCGATCTGCATGTGCGATGAGGCAAGCATCCGGTGCTGCACGGGTTGTGCTGTGCTGTGCTCGGCGCCCGGCGCTCCGCGCAGCGACGTCGACCGGGTACTGGCCCCGACAGATCTCACGAGTCAGGCGGTCAGCTGGTGGGGTCGCTGTCCGGCGGGCAGCGCTCGAGCTACCGATTGGCCAGGGCATGCTGCAGCCAGCGGTAGCTCAGCTTGGGAGTGCGCGTGCGGCGGTCATTAGCGAAGTCAACGTGCACGAGGCCGGCGGGCTGGGTGTAGCCAAAATCCCACTCGAACGCGTCGAGCAGTGACCAGAACGTGATGCCGGCTAGGTCGATGGGCGCGGCGGCATCGAGGGCGGCCAGAAGGTGCTCGGCCAGGTAGTCGACGCGGGCGGTGTCGTTCACGTTGTGACGGGCATCCGCTTGGTCAGCGAAGGAGCCGCCGGCCAGCGAGAGGTAGACCGGCGGTAGGTCGGGGTAGCGCTCGGCCAATTCGGCGAGCGCTACGGCCACGTACTCCGGGGCGTTGACAGCGCCGGCCGCGGTGGTGGGGTGTTCTCGAAACGGCTCGAGGTGGAATGGCCACGACGTGGTGGGAATCAGCTGGCCGTCGGGCGCTTTCAGCACCGTCGCACCGGCGGCGACGCGGGCGGGCCCCGTGTAGCTGACACCGTAGAAGTCGAGCGGCTGGTGGATCGTGCGCAGGTCGTCCGGGTCGGCCTCGAGCAGGGTTCGTAGTTCGAGCGCGAACGGTTCAAGTGGGTCGGGGTAGTGGCCGAGCAGCACGGGGTCGGCGAACAGGCGGTTCGTCAGCAGATCGTAGAGCGCGGCGTACGAGCGATCCTGGTCGCGGTCGGTTGCGGACTGTACCGGGGTGTGGGAGTTGACGAGGCCGATACGGCCGCGCACGTCAGCAGCGCGCAAGGCCTGCACGGCGAGTCCATGCCCGAGCAGTTGATGGTGCGCGGTCGGCAACGCGTCGAAGAGCAGGGTGCGGCCGGGCGCGTGGGTGCCCAGCGCGTAGCCCTTCATGGTGACCGTGGCCGGCTCGGCAAGGGTCACCCAGGCGTCGATGCGGTCGCCGAACGCCTCCGCCACCGCGTGGGCATAGTCGCCGAAGCGACCGGCGGTGTCGCGGTTCAGCCAGCCGCCGCGCAGGGCTGCTGGCAGGTCGAAGTGTGAGAGCGTGGCGGTCGAACGGATGCCGTCGGCCAGCAACGCGTCGAGCAAACGGTCATAGAACGCGAGTCCATTTCGGTTGAGGGCGCCACGGCCCTCCGGCTGCAGCCGGGTCCAGCCAAAGGAGAACGCATAGCAATCGACGCCGAGGTCGCGCAGCAGAGCGGTGTCAGCGGCGTAGTTCTTCACATGGTCGGCCGAGACGGAAGCGTTCGAACCGTCGCGGATGCGCCCGGAAACCTGGCTGAAGGCGTCCCAGACGCTGTCACCGCGACCGCCATCACGGGCGGCACCCTCGATCTGAAAGGCTGAGGTCGCCACGGCCACCTCGAACCCGGTCGGCAGGCGATCACCGAGCTCAGCCGCGCGGTGTTCCCAATCGCGGGCAGCGACAGCGCGATTCGATGGTGCTGCCGGGGTACGAGGCGTGGGATTCATGGCGGCGAGGCTCTTTTCGGCGGGTGATGCGGAGCATCCGCTTCGTATAAAGGTTGTCACGTTTAGAGCCGGGTAGAAACGCCTCGAAGCGTTCCTCTGGTTTGTTACCTTATTCCGGGCGGGAGAGGTTGACTTTCTCACCGTCTGCCCCTCAAATTGGGGCAGGGGGTGAGTTGTGTCCGAATCGGCTCGTATCGCAGTGCGGGGCAAAACGGTGCGCCCCCGCCAGTTCCGCTGCGTTGTGGCCATCGTCGCCCTCCTGCTCGCCTTCACCTTCGCCCTGGCCCTGGCGACACCCGCACCCTCGATGGCACAGACCGACGAGACCCCGGCTCCAGCCACCGGGCAGCAAACGACGCCCGACGCGACCCCCACGGCCACCGCGGAACCGATCCCAAACACGACGACCAACTCCGCGCCGAGCCCCCGGATCGAGAGCCCGGGCAACGGGCAATTCATCAGCAGCAACCGCACCACTGTTTCGGGGTCGAAAGCTGCCGACCAGGAGATTCAGTTGCTGTCACCGCGCGGCGGCGACCCCCTGTGCATCGTCGACGACTCATCGACCTCATGGAGCTGCGGCAACGTCTACCTGCCGAACGGCCCCAACATCACCCTGCGCGTAGTGGTGACCGGTGTTCCCAGCCTGAGTGACGACATTGCCGTCGCCGTACTCGGCGCCCCAACGGTACTCGGCGGCCTGACCGGGTTGGAATCCAACGGCTGGGTGCGCGGAACCGGGCACCCACAGGCCACCGTGACGGCATCCTTGCCAAATGATGCCACCTGCGCCAGTCAGGTCGACGGTTCCGGTGCCTGGGCTTGCCTGTTCTCCGGCACGCTCACGAACGGCAGCCAGGACGTCACCGCCAGCCAGACTTCAACGTTCAGCAACCCGTCAACGTCGAACGCGAGCGCGCCGGTGACAATCGTGTTCGATATCACCGCACCGGATGCCCCGATCGTCACGGCTCCCAGCGCCGGCACGCAGGTTCCGGTCGCCGGCACCCAATACACCGGAACCGGAGAAACCGGTGCCACCGTCACGGTGTTCGCCGGCGCCTACTCGGTCTGTTCTGCACCCGTGACCGCCGGAACGTGGACCTGCTCGGCCGGCGGCGTGGCCGCCGGGTCTTACTCGGTCATCGCCGTGCAGAAAGATGACGCCGGCAACGTCGGTCCGGGCAGCGCTCCCCTGTCGGTCAGCTACGTCGCCGAGACGACAGCGGCCCCGACGCCGTCTGAGTCCGCCCCGGCAACGCCACCGGTCACGCCGACACCGAGCGTGGCGGCCTCGCCGCCACCGGACGGTTCCGTTGCCGTGCCCGGAGCTCCTCCACAGTCTTCACAGCCTTCACAGCCTTCGCCCAGCGCGGCGCCGGGTACCAACGCGCCCGACCCGGAAGCTGCAGAGCCGAAGCGCAATGGGGAAGCGGCATCCGTTTTCCCCGGCCAGTGGAATGACCCGACCCGGTTTGCTGCGGCCATCGGTCCGACCGGCAGCGACTCTCCGTTTCTCTGGTTGCAGGCCGGACTGCTCGCCGTCGGCGCGCTGCTTTTGATCGCGGTGCCGCTACGAATGCTCGCGGGTACCATTTCCCGCACCCGCGGCGGCCGACCGCTTCGGGCGCTGCCGTCATTTGCGGGACGAAACCGAGTGCGTGAAGAATTCGAGGTCGCACCGACGATAAACCCCAACCGGTGGCTGCGCGGTGGCGCGGCTTTGTTGGCCGCCGCGACCTTTGTCATGCTGTCAGGTCCCGTCGTCGACCAGCCGGCCTACCTGCGCCTACTCGTCGCCGTGGTCATCGGGCTGGTCCTGGTCAATGCGGTGGCCATTCTGGTTCCACTGTGGTGGAGTTCGCGCGTGTTGCGCCAGAACGGAACAGCCACTTTTTTGCCGCGCTACCTGCTGATCATCGCAGCCGCCGCGATCGCCTCCCGAATGTTCGACGTGCATCCCGCCCTATTGTTCGGGCTACTGGGCAGCATCACCCTCTCGGCCACAACGGATGCCTCGGGCCAGGCCGGCGCGCAGCCCACGGGCGCGCAGCGCGGCCAGCTCGCCGCGGTCCGGGTGGGTGCGCTCACAGCCTTCGCCATTCTCGCCTGGCTCCTCGGGTCGCTGCTGCCCGGCGCCACTGATTTCACCACGTCGCTCGCCGCGGAGACCATCAACACGATCGTGCTCGCTGCCATCGGCTCAGCAGTGCTGATTCTGGTACCGATCGGCCACACCAGCGGTCGACGTATCTTGGCCTGGTCGCCTCCGCTGTGGGCAGGTCTGACCGTCATCACCTATGGCATGCTGTTCGCGGCGCTCGCCCCCGTGATTGAGCAGCTCGAGAACGACGGCAGCGGGATGACACTTTGGATCGCTGCCGCCATCTTCGCGGCGCTGTGCGCGAGCGCGTGGGTCTGGCAGCGCTTCGTCGCCCCGACACAGCGTTAGCTCGCTGCAGGCGGTATCGTACACATGTGCGCCTTGGAGTCCTCGATGTCGGTTCGAATACCGTCCACCTGCTGGTTGTCGACGCGCACGAAGGGGCCCCGCCCGTGCCGATGGCCGCCGATAAGAGCGTACTGCGCCTCATGCGCTACATCACGCCCGAGGGTGCCATCAACGATGAGGGTGTCGCTGCGGTTCTAAAATCAGTGCAGCATGCAGCGGATGTTGCCGAACAGCACAACATCGACGAACTGCTGCCGTTCGCCACCTCGGCCCTGCGTGAGGCGACAAACGGTCCAGAGCTGCTCGACCGGGTCGAACAAGAAACCGGCGTCTCCCTGCAGGTGTTGTCGGGTGAAGACGAGGCCCGGTTAACTTTTTTGGCCGTGCGACGCTGGTACGGCTGGTCGGCCGGCAATATTCTTCTGTTCGACATCGGCGGCGGGTCGCTGGAGATCGCCGCCGGCGGAGCTGAGTTTCCCGAGGTCGCCCTGTCCCTGCCGCTGGGTGCCGGGCGCAGCACCGTCGGATTTCTGCACCACGATCCTCCACTGCCGGAAGAGGTGACTGCGTTGCGCAAGCACGCAGCATCCGTTTTACACGATGTCGTCAAAGCGTTCGCGCATCTGCCGGCACCGCACCACATCGTCGGGTCGTCGAAAGCGATTCGGTCGCTGGCTCGCTTGGCCGGGACGACCTCGGACGGTGTCGGAGCCGCTGACCGGCTGCGCCTCGGCCGTACCGAACTCGATGACTGGGTGCCGCGTCTCGCCCGCATTCCCGCCGAAGCCCGCCCGGCGTTGCCCGGCATCACCGCCGATCGCACCTTTCAGATCGTGGCCGGCGGCATTGTGCTCAGCGCGGCGATGGCCGCGTTCGGGGCTGCGGAACTCGAGGTGTCACCGTGGGCACTGCGCGAGGGCGTTATTCTGCGCTACCTCGACCGTCTGCGCTGATCGGTACTAGCATTCCACCGATCATGGGAGAACTCTGATGCGAAAACTGACCGCCGGCCTGTTCATGTCTCTCGATGGCGTGGTCGAGTCGCCGAACCTCTGGCAGTTCGACAGCTTTGACGAGGAGTTGGGTGTCGAAATGACCGCCATGATGAACCGCGTCGACACGGTTCTGCTCGGGCGAGTCGGCTATGAGGAGTGGGCCGGCTACTGGCCCGGCACCGAGAACGATGACCCGTTCGGAGCATTCATCAATCCGGTGCAAAAATTCGTCGCCTCGCGCACACTGACCGGCGACCTGGCCTGGCAGAATTCGACGCTGGTCACCGGAGACCTCACCGAATTCGTGACAGACCTGAAGCGCACAGAGGGCGGCGAGATCTCCCTGATCGGAGGTATCTCTTTGGTACGGCAGCTCTTGTTTGCCGGGCTGCTCGACTCGCTCTCCCTCATGACACACCCAGTAGTCGCGGGAGAGGGACGTCATTTGTTCGAGTCGACCGACCCGGTGACTCGGCTGACGCTTCAGTCATCTGTGATGACGAGCAAGGGCAACGCCCTGCTCACCTACGGCCCGCGCAGGGACTGATTTGGTGCTGCCCCGATCTGGCTGATGGGCCGACATCATGACCACCACCCCACGCCAATCGACCGCTGCTCCCACCAGGAATCTGAGACCTATTTCAGCGGATCGTTTCCCCAGTTCATGAGCGAGTAGCGCCATCGTGAGTGCTCGACATCGGACTCTGGTCCCTGGGCCCCGTGCCGCTTCACGTAGCCGACCACCTTATGCATGTGTTCAATATCAGACGCGGTCAGATCGGCTTTCTTCTTTCCAAGAATCGTCACGATCCTGCGGCCAGACCTATGCCCGATGGACTCTCCACTGCCATCGTCTTTCTGGCCGACCTCCCGGGATTCGTCGGTGTCGAGCCACGACGTGATCTCACTGGCGGTCATCGTGACCGCCTTTTTCCAGTCATCCCAGACCGCATCGACATCGTTCGCTTTATCTGCCATGGATCAATCATCGCGGTGATGGTGCACGGCAACAAGGGGTGCTTCAGGCTTCGTGGTTTGATCTTTTTGACCTCGTTGTGCACGGACGCACGAAGAGAAAGCCACCGTCGCAATCGAGCATCCAAGCAAAATCTGACGGGACGGTGCACGAGTACATCGCCGGTGACGCGTCGCCCGAGAATTGATGCGTCCAACTGCCCACCTCTCACGCGACATCGCGTCGACGCGACGTCCTACGGACCCGGCGCCTGAACGTGGGCAACCATCTGCACCCGCCGCCCATATCGGTCAAGCCCAAGTTCGCCCTCGATGCCGACAAGGGAACGATGGAATTGCGTTGCAGGTTCTTCCTCCACGAAACCGGCGCTCGCATAGAACGGGGCGTTCCAAGGGACATCTGCGTAAGTGCGAAGCGAAATGCGATGGTAGCCGCGCTTTTGCGCGTGAATTTTGGCGGCCTCTACGAGCGCTCGACCCCAGCCCTTTCGCGCATCAGCCGGTGCTACGGACAGTTGATGCTCCGCTACCCCAGAACACATCGCTGCAGGGCCTTCCCCTAACGACCTGATATGTCTATGATGCTGATCGTTTTCATAGTTGACGAAAGATGATTTTCAGAATAGACATTAGGTAGTTGAACCGATACGCCTCGCCTTACTGTGGGCCGGCCCGCTTGATTATGAGCGGCCGCAAATCATCCTGGATTCACAGTGAGCGTCGACACGATTTCTCCGAGCCCGAAAGACGGAACGCACATGGCTATCAGCCTCACCGATCTCGAACTCTCGACCCTCGACAGCGTCATCACCCCTGTCGACCCCAATGACGACTGGATCGTCACGGACGGCGGTTCGGCTATCCGTTGCGACATAGAAGGTATGAGCGAAGAGCTTGCAGAAGTCCCTGTAGAGCACCGATCGGCACAGACGTTGGAGGCCCTTCGGGCCTACCAAGCGGATGCGCGTGCCGCCCGATTGAAATGACCCAAACTCTGCTTCGTATTCTCAAATCATCAATAGCTGCCTGCTACCAGCATCGTTAAACGATCCCGCCACGAGTTCGTCCGTCAAGTCGCTTCCGCTACAAACCGTTCGCCGACCGATTCGATCTGAGGAAGGGCACATGATGATTGATATTGCAAGCTCCGTATTCGGCGTTATTGGGATCGTTGTTTTCTCTGTCTGGTTTTTACTGACGATCGCATTTCAGAAAAATAATCTGCTCAGCCGGCTAACTACACGGTTTGACCGGTTCACACTCATACCAAAATGGTCATTTTTTACGCCAGATCCCGGCGCGAGTAACTATCACTTTGTTTACCGCAGTCGCGAAGATGAAACGAGCGTCAGTCCATGGTTGGAGTTAGATTTATCCCCGAGAGGAATTCTCTTTCCCCTTTGGAACCCGCGAAAACGCTACCGAGAGGGCATGATCGAATTGTTTCAGCTGCTGGCGCTTTCCAGTATCAACAGCCCTGCAGAGCGGCTTCAGTTCACCGCGCCATACATAATCTTGCTTGACGTTGCGCGCAAGCGACTCGGAGGTTCATTGTCGTCGCAGGCGTTCTACCAGTTTGCTTTGGTTGAAACACGCGGTCCGAGCGGAGCTTCTGTGCCACGCGTTCGATTTTATTCGCTGACTCACCCGGTGTCATAAGCCATGTTGACAGTCGAAAGCGCCGCACGAATTACCGCCATCATCGTGGGCATAGGAATTCTTCAAGGTTCTCTGCAATTGCTTTTCAGTTTAAAAGAATTCGGCTCGAGCGGGCTGTTCGACTGGAATAGCAGGCAGATCCTCGCTAGGTCACACGGTGCGTCCCGTGGATGGATGGTCGGGCACAGCGGCTCAGTGTGGCTACGCATCGTTGTGATTGCTCGAATCGTCTGTTCCATAGCGCTAATCACTCCGTTTCAAAGCAACCTGCTCTATGCCAGTTACGCAACGATCATTTTGCTATCAAGTCTTTTCCTGACCTATCAAATTCGCTATGGCAAAGATGGCTCCAATCAGATATCGTTCATCATCCTTGCGGGCTTGGCATTCACCTTCCTGCTCCCAACGTCGAGTCCTTTTCAAGCCGTGGGCTTGTATTTCATCGCGGCGCAGGCTTTGTTGGCATATTTCGCTGCGGGAATATCGAAGGTATCCAACGCACAGTGGCGTCAAGGATCAGCCATGCAAAGCATTCTCAACACCGCTACTTATGGACACTCCACGGCCGCAGCCGTACTTCGTAGACGACCTTGGCTTGGAGGCTTCGTCGGATGGTCAGTTATCGTCGTGGAGATCATTTTTCCCCTAGCCCTTGTGGCTCCCCCTGGCGTTCTGGTAGCGCTGCTTTTTGCCGGGGCCATGCTCCATCTCGGAACAGCCGTGCTGATTGGCCTCGACACTTTCTTTTGGGCCTTCACCGCGACATTTCCGGCGATCATCTTCGTGCACGGGGTTCTCCTCGGCAGATAGAACGGCAGTGAAGGGTTAGGACATTTCATCGCTTCTTTCGGTGAAAAGATTCTGTTGGGCCAACTACTCACCCCGTAGTGGTTTCCGATCAAGGCGTTCGTGATGAAGATGATGTGCGACGCAGATCGCGGTTCCCGTGGTCTCCGTTCTGAGGCCAGCCGGCCGGCTCACACAGGGGACAAGCGCACGGCGGTAAAGCGGAATCGCTTCCGCTTCCCGTCCAAGAAAGTCATGCACCGACGCCCACTCGAAGATAGCGGCCGGATCATCGTCACGTCGCTCTGTGATCAGGGCCTGCATAGAGCCGAAAGTGAACTCCTGGTCGGCGCCACTGACCTCGCTCCAAAAAATTCTGATCCGTTCTTCCCAGTCAGTCACGGGCTCATTTTGGCAGACTGCAGGACCGCTTGAGCACTGCCCTTACGGGGAACCCCATACGAGACCATGACCGGCCGAGGTCAAAGTGTGACACTCACCCGTGAAAGCGACGAAAAAACTTCGCCTCTCGAAAGGGGAACGCTGTGCGGGACGACCAGAGCAACCGTGAAAATAGGATGAGCGTCACGGCGGTTTTTCGACTTTTATAGTTTGGAAATCTGGTCGACAGTTGTGTCCGCCTCGCCCATATTCGCGGTGAGCTCTCGCAAGGCCTCATTATGGCCTCGGTAGGCTGTGCGGCCCTTCACGGTCAGAGTGAGAGATGTCCTGACATGGGAATTAATCACAGTCTTCACGACGTCGACGTAACCTGCTTCACTGAGTGGCTTGACGTGCTTGCTGAGCACGGAATCGCTAACGCTCAACAAGTCTCTGATTACGGAGAAGTCGGCGCTCACAACTGCCGAGAGGGCGGCCGTGATGCGAAGCCGGTTAGGCGCGTGAATTACTTCATCGAATGCGGCTTGCATGCTTATTTTCCTGCCACTGTGCCGGGTAGGTTTCTTTCCCACCACCATGGAATCACCAACATGATGGCAGGAAGTGCGAGGGCTAGCGCCACGACGGCCCAGACGTTATCCGTATAGGTCCCGATGAGAGGCCCGCCGATCGGAAACATGAACATAGCTCCGACGAGAACCATGCGTCCGGCTATGTGCTGACCAGGCTGAGCGATCAGCCGGCGAGGTCCAGAGCGCTGAAACAGCCAGACAGAGGTGACAATGGCGAGGAACGCGCCGACGCTAACGACGAATATCCAGGGTTCAGGCAGGAGAACGGCGGCCGTGAGAGCGCCACTCGCAAAACCGCCGGTGGCAATGAACGGTCTAATCAAACGGATGCGCCGGCCCCGACCGTCGACGCGGCCGACGTCGTTATCCCTGACGGTGTCATCGGCACGGCCGAGCTAACCACAGCCCCGGGAGACAACACCATCTCGGGAACCGTTGTGATCACTAAGTAACGGCGTTCGATGTCCGAGGTAGCTTGGCCCCACTCGCTGCTGGCGACTCGTTCCTGGTGAGTGTCACAGGCCGCTGCATCCTCGAAGCGCTCCTCGACCTGCCACATCAGCGGATCGCTCGTCGCGGTGACCGCGAACGAACGGCATCCCGGTTCAGCGCGGGTCAAGGTGAAGTGGTAGGTCATCCCGGACAGTTTTCGCTTGGTCCTGGGTGTGGCAGGCAAGCTGCCCGCTCAGGCACACCGCGCTGTCGAGGAGCTTCTTTTTCATCTTGTAATTGGTCAGCGGCATGCCGTCCAGCACCGGGTGCTGTTCTGCCTCGACGGTGAATCCGTGGCGCTCGAAGAAATGGCGGGCTGTGATGCTGACGTCGGCGGTCAGTTCTGTCAGCTGCACCGAGCGCGCGTGGGTCTCCACGCGTCCGATCAGTTGTCGTGCAACATTCGTGGTGCCCCCACTGGGACTTGAACCCAGACTGTGACGATTTTAAGTCGTCTGCCTCTGCCAATTGGGCTATGGGGGCATGCCCGGTGACGGGCGGCTGTAGCGCGGGTACCGTCGGGCGATAATCTCGCCCGACAGTACCCAGCGAAAAACCTACTTCGAAGCGGATGCCCGAGCGGCCGCCTTCTGCCCGACGGTTGCTTGCTTTGCGGGAGCAGCAGCGTCTGCTGCAGCAGCCTTGACCGTGGGCTTGCGCGGCGCACGGGGCGCGCGCGGAGCCGTCGGCGCCTTGGCGGCCGGCGCTTCGGCCGGTGCCGGCGGCTTCGGACGCGAAGCGAACTCTTCGAACACGGCGCGCGGGTTCTGGGTGGCGCGAAGCGAGACGACATCGCGACCGAGGAACACGTTGTTGCTCCAGCCCCAGACGACGCGAAGCTTGCGCTCCCAGCTCGGCATGGCCAGGCCGTGGTAGCCGCGGTGGGCGAACCAGGCCGGCAGGCCGGTGATGGCGAGGTTGCCGCTCTGGAACACGCCCACACCGACGCCGAGACCGGCGACGGCACCCAGGTTTTTGTGCAGGTACTGCACGGGCTCTTCGCCGCGCAGCACAGCAACCAGGTTCTTGGCGAGCAGCTTGCCCTGGCGCACAGCGTGCTGGGCGTTGGGTACGCAGTTGCCGCCCACACCGCCACCACTCAGGTCAGGAACGCAGCTCACGTCACCGGCGCCCCAGGCGTCAGCGATGATGTCGTCTTCGGTTCCGACGCGCAGGTCGGCGCGCACCCGCAGTCGACCGCGCTCCTCGATCGGCAGGTCGGTGTGACGCACGATCGTGGGGTTGGCCATGACGCCGGCAGTCCAGACGATGAGGTCGGTTTCGAAGGTCTCCCCGGTGGAGAGTTCGATCTTGCCGTCGACCGCGCTGGTCAGCTGGGTGTCGAGGTGAATCTCCGCGCCGCGGCCGGCCAGGTTGTCGATGACCCACAGGCTCGTCTTGAGCGAAACTTCGGGCATGATGCGGGCCATGGCTTCGATGAGGTGAAAGTTGGTCTCTTCGAAGCTGATCTCCGGGTACAGGGTGAGCAGCGAGGTGGCGAAGGAACGCAGCTCGGCAAACACCTCGATCCCGGCGAAACCGCCACCGACAACAACGAACGTCAACAGGCGTTCACGCTCGGGGCCGGCTGGCAGAGCGGCAGCACGGTCGAAGTTGGTCAGCACACGGTCGCGAATGGCGACGGCCTCTTCGACGGTCTTGAGGCCGATGGCCTGGTCGGCGATGCCGGGGATGGGGAAGGTACGCGACACCGCGCCGGCGGTGACCACAATGATGTCGTAGGCAAATTCGTACGGCTCGCCGATTGGCGGGGTGATCGTGGCGGTTTTCTCCGCGTGGTTGACGTAAGAAACCTTGGCAGAGACGACGTTGGTCTTTTTGAGGTGACGACGGTGAGACACGACCGCGTGGCGGGGCTCGATAGATCCGGCAGCGACCTCCGGAAGGAAGGGCTGGTACGTCATGTACGGCAGCGGGTCAACAATGGTGACCTCGGCTTCGCCGGATCGCAGCCATTTCTCGAGCTTCCACGCCGTGTAAAATCCGGCGTAGCCGCCACCAACAATGAGAATTTTGGGCACGATGAGAAAGCCTCCTACATGATTATTATTGTGCGAAATCTTTGGGGTTGCGCCGAATTCGCTTGATATGCCGAGTGGCCCCAATGCCTAACAGCGTTACTAGGATACCAAACACCACGAGTACAGCGAGCGGCAGACTGATATAAGTCAATGTCAGTTGAGTCGGCAGCCAGGCCGTGAGCACATTTTGCACGGGCAGGGGCGGGTCCTCGTCTGCGGCTGCCGGAGCCTCAGCGACCGGAACTTCGGTGGGAACCACCTCGATTTCGGCACGACGATGCAGTGTGATCCACTCGGTCAGAAGTGCGCTCGGGGTGGCCCCGGTCGCCGGAGCGACATACCGGGTCACCGCGGCGGCAGCGTCGATCAGGCCATTGCCGTAGATCGGGCTCGGAACGGACTGCCCGTTGGCGTTCGCGGTCGCGATGACACGGTTCATGACGCCCGCCGCATCCAGATTTGGGTAGGCCGCCCGCACGAGGGCAACCAGCCCGGACACGATCGGCGCGGCCGCGCTGGTTCCGTCCCACTGAACGTAGCTGGAATCGGGCATGACGCCGACCAGCTTTTCACTCGGGGCGGCGATAGCGATGGTGATGCCCTGCGAGGACGCATCGAAGCTCGCCGTTTTGTTGCGGTCGACACCCGCCACGGTCAGAACGCCGGGGATCGTCGCGGGAGCACCGACCTCGGTGGTGCCGCTCCCCCGGTTTCCGGCCGCGGCCACCACGACGACATCGTTCTCAAAGGCGTAAAGAAAGGCCTCATCCCAGCTCTCCGGCCAATACAGCGTGTTCCGGGTGAGCGACATGTTGATGACGTCGGCGCCGTTGTCCACAGCCCAGCGGATGCCCTGCGCGATCTGGTCATCGTTGCTCACTGCGGAACGGGTACTGCCGAACCCCACCGACACCGCCAGAATGGATGCTTCCGGCGCCACTCCGATGAGGCCCGTGCCGTCACCGGTGCCGCGACCGGCCAGCAGCGAGGCCACCAGGGTGCCGTGCTCGCCATCATCGTCGTCACCGGCGACCGGGGTTTGGCCGTTTGCGGAGCCGAGACCGGAGACATCCGTTCCCCCGGTCACAACGCCGTTCAACTCGGGGACGCTGCCGTTGACCCCGGAGTCGATTACGGCCACGGTGACGCCCGCGCCCCGCGTGGTATTCCAGGCTTCGGTGAACCCGTAATCGTTCAGCCAGTACTGCAGGTCACGAATCTGGTCGGCATGGGCGGCGGGTGCGTCGAGCACGACGGAACCCGCGACAGTGCCGCCGAAGAGCGCTGCGGTGAGGGCGACCGCGACGCCCGCCCTGACTCGACGCCCGCTGGCCCGTTGCCCACTGGCCCGACGCCCGCCGTCTCGACACCCACTGACCCGTTGCGCAGTCGGAGTCACTCCGTAACCGTCCCGCCTGTCGCGGCTACGGCGGCGTAGTCCAGGCAGACACAGACCGTCGGCGACCAGGCCGCACGCGCCAGCGCAAGGTCACCGATCGGATTTACGCCGGGTCCGGCGGCCAGGGAGTGTGCGGCGAGGGCGTGCAGGCATTTGACCCGACTCGGCATGCCACCGGAGGAGATCCCTGCAATCTCGGGCACGGTGCCGAGCTGCTCGCGGTCGAACAGAAAACTCTCGTGAGCGGCTTGGTATGCGGCGCGCATATCGTCATCGTCGGCGAGCAGATCGTTGTATTCGTTCATGACCTGGGTCGCTTCGAGCGAGGAGATCGCTGCCGTCGCGGCCGGGTGGCACAGGTAGTACAGGGTAGGAAACGGAGTACCGTCGGCCAGCCGGGGAGCGGTGGCGACCACGGTCGGCGCGCCGCAGACGCAGCGCGCAGCGATGCCGACGACGTTGCGGGCAGGGCGACCGAGCTGGGCCGAAACGAGATCGATGTCGGCTGGAGAGAACGGATCGAACGGCGGCCGGGTCACGGAGCCACCGGCTGTGGGGCATCCGTCGCTGGTGGCGCTGGTGCTGCGGCTTGCGGTGCGAGGCCGGCAGTCATGGTGGAGGCGAACAAGGAACCCAGCCAATCAGTTGTAGTGCTTTGAATATTGGTGCTGACCGGGCTCGCATCCGCTTCGAGCGGAGCGACGACCGGCAGGTCGTTGATGACGAGAAAACTGATGTCGCCGGGCAGCACGTACGACAACCGCTCGCGTGCCTGCGTCGTGACGTAGGTGCGGTCGTTCCAGCGCTCTCGCTGGCTCGTGAGCTGATCGACCTCAGCTTTCTGGTCGGCGACAGCGGCACTGAGCTGGCTGATCTGCTGCCGCTGCTCGGCGTAGGTGCGCAGGCTCGGCGCGAGCACCACGACGGCGAGGATCAGCACGACCATCATCACGAGCGAAAATCCGGAGAAGCGGATGCTGCGCAGCCAGCCACCGGCGGGGGTTTCGGCCTCTGAAACAACGGGTTGCCGTGGGGCTGGTCGTTTCTGATCCATGACAACTCCTTACGCTGGCGATGAACGTGCTGGTGAAAACGGTAGCAAGTGTGGCTGTGGGCCCCCGACCAGCCGAAGAACGTTGGTCGGGGGCCCGTAGGCGAAGTCGAGCGCTGTTACGCGGTGAAGCGGGGGAACGCGGAGCGGCCCGCGTAGACAGCGGCCTCGCCGAGTTCTTCTTCGATGCGCAGCAGCTGGTTGTACTTGGCGACGCGCTCGCTACGTGCGGGCGCGCCGGTCTTGATCTGGCCGGCATCCGTTGCGACGGCGAGGTCGGCGATGAAGGTGTCTTCGGTCTCGCCTGAGCGGTGCGAGATGATCGCCGTGTAGCCGGCGCGCTGAGCCAGTGCCACGGCGTCCATCGTCTCGGTCAGGGTACCGATCTGGTTGACCTTGACCAGAATGGAGTTTGCAGCCTTGAGCGTAAGGCCCTTGGCCAGACGCACGGGATTGGTCACGAACAGGTCGTCGCCAACGATCTGCACCTTGTCGCCAAGAGATGCGGTGAGGTGCACGTAGCCGTCCCAGTCGTCTTCTTCGAGCGGGTCTTCAAGGGAGACCAGCGGGTAGTCGGTGACGAGCTCGGCGTAGTATGCGCTCATTTCTTCGGCCGAGAACTTCTTGCCCTCGAAGTTGTAGCTGCCGTCCGTGAAGAATTCGCTCGCGGCGACGTCGAGGGCGAGGGCGATGTCCTTGCCGGGAACGTAACCGGCGATTGTGATCGCCTCGACGATGAGGTCGAGCGCGGCCCGGTTGCTCGGCAGGTTGGGGGCGAAGCCGCCCTCGTCGCCGAGGCCAGTGGACAGGCCCTTGGACTGCAGCAGCGCCTTGAGGCAGTGGTAGACCTCAACGCCCCAGCGCAGCGCCTCGCTGAACGATTCGGCACCGAGGGGAACGATCATGAATTCCTGGATGTCGACATCGTTGTCGGCGTGCGAGCCGCCGTTGATGATGTTCATCAGGGGCACCGGCAGGGTGTGTGCGTTCGGGCCGCCGAGGTAGCGGAACAACGGCAGGCCGGCTGAGCTGGCGGCGGCCTTGGCCACGGCCAGGCTGACGCCCAGGATGGCGTTGGCGCCGAGGCGCTCTTTATTATCAGTGCCATCGGCTTCGATGAGCACGAGGTCGACGATGCGCTGGTCGGTCGCGTCGATGTCTTCGACCGCGGGGCCGAGGTCGTCGATCACTGCTTCGACGGCCTTGAGCACGCCCTTACCCTGGTAGCGGGCCTTGTCGCCGTCGCGCAGCTCATAAGCCTCGAATACCCCGGTGGATGCACCGGACGGTACTGCAGCGCGGCTGACGGTTCCGTCACCGAGCAAAACTTCGACCTCGATGGTCGGGTTGCCGCGGGAGTCGAGAATTTCGCGTGCGTCTACTGCCTCAATTAGGGCCACAACTGTCTCCTGATTTGTCGGGGGTGAACGCCTGGGTAGACGCCGGGGTACTCGTCGAATGAAAGTAGGGTGTGCCGGGTGATCCAGGCGGTTTCAGTCTAACCAAACGCATCCGCCGATCCGCTGAAGCGGCGTCAGGCGTCAGGCGTCAGGCGCCGAGCGGCTTGAAGTCGAGGTCGACAGCGGCCTGCGTGTCAGCGCTCACGAACGCGAAGCGTCCGTAACCGGCTTCTCCGGCCCGGTCGAGCAGGGCCTTGAGGTTCTTGGTGCGGCGTTCCAGGCGCACCCGCAATCCCCCGGCGATGAGGTCACGCTTGAGGGCAACCAGACGGGCCGAATCGGCATCTTTCTCGTAAACGAGTACGACGGCATGCTGAGCGGATGCGGCATCCGCTTGCAGCAGGTCGACGATGCGTTCAAAACCGATCGAGAATCCGCAGGCGGGTACGTCGGTGCCGAGGAATCGGCCGATCATGCCGTCGTAGCGGCCGCCGCCACCGAGGGAATAAGCCAGGTCAGGGTGGGAAATCTCGAAGATGGTGCCGGTGTAATATCCCATGCCACGCACCAGGGTCGGGTCGAAGACCAGGTCGACGCCGGGCAGGGCTGCGCGCAGGTCCGTGAGGTCAGCGAACGCCGCAGTATCGAGCCACTTCGGGGCGCTGTCGCCGAGGGGCCAGCCACCGGATCCGAGTTCGGTGAGCAGCGTGGCCAGGTCGGGGGCGTCGATGCCGAGGGTGCCCAGTTCGCTGGCGACGCCATCGACGCCGATCTTGTCGAGCTTGTCGATCACGATCAAAGCCCGTTCGGTCAGCTCCGCACCGACATTCCAATAGGCGAGCAGGGCGCTGAGGATGCGCCGGTCATTGATGCGAATGGAGCACCCCTCGAGGCCGAGCTGGTCGAGCGTCGCAGCCGTGGCGGTAATCAGTTCGATCTCGGCAAGCGGGCCGGCCTCGCCGATGATGTCGATATCGCACTGCATGAACTGGCGGTAGCGCCCCTTCTGCGGGCGCTCGGCCCGCCAGACCGGGGCGATCTGGATCGACCTGAACACGGCGGGCAGTGCGGCGCGGTGCGTGGCATAGAACCGGGCGAGCGGAACAGTGAGGTCGAAGCGCAGTCCGAGGTCAGCCAGGGACAGCAGGTCATCCTGCTCGGCCGCAGCCGCGACATCCGCTGCGCTGAGGCCGCGCTTCAGCACCGCGAAGGCGAGCTTCTCGTTGTCGCCGCCGAGCCCTGCGTGCAGCCGGTCGGAATCTTCCATGACCGGGGTTTCAATCTCGTCGAAGCCATGCGCCCGAAAACTGTCGCGGATGATGCCGAGAGAACGCTCGCGCACGGCCTTGTCGGCGGGGAGGAAATCGCGCATGCCGCGCGGCGGGGTTACTGCAATAGCCATGGGGTAATTCTCTCAGGTGCTGTCGACGCGATTCACCGTCCACCCCCGAACGGGAGTGCACCCTAGACTCGGGGGAAACAAGCGGGGGTGTGTCGATGTCGGTGACGACAGTTTTCGGGTCTGGCGGGCCTGGCGGGTCTGGCGGGCATGGCGGGATCGTGCCGAGCGGCATCGCGGTGACCGGGGTCAGTCGATCGTTTGGCAGCGTGCTCGCACTGCTCGATGCCACATTGACCGTTCCGGCCGGGTCGGTCACCGCCCTGATCGGGCCGAACGGCTCGGGCAAAACAACACTGCTGCTCATGCTCGCCACGCTGCTCACCCCCGACACGGGCAGCATTCGCATCAACGGTCACGATCCGGTCACCGAACCGGAACGGGTGCGCGCCGTCATGGGCTGGATGCCCGACACCCTCGGCTCCTGGCCGAGCCTGAGCGCCCGTGCTGCCCTGCAGACCACCGGCCGCATGTACCGCATGAGCGGCGAACAAGCCGCCGTGCGCGCCAACGCGCTGATCGCGCTGACCGATCTCGGTGACTTCGCCGACCGGCCATCGCGGGTGCTGTCGCGCGGCCAGAAACAACGCCTGAGTCTGGCCCGGGCGCTCGTGCACTCCCCCGGAGTCCTGCTGCTCGACGAGCCGGCCTCCGGCCTCGACCCGGCAGCCCGTGCTTCGCTGCGCCAGCTGCTGCGCCGCCTGGCCGGCGAGGGCGCCGCGATTCTCGTGTCCAGCCACGTTCTCGCCGAGCTCGACGAGATGGCGGATGCCGCGGTGTACCTCGCCGACGGGCGCACGGCCAGCCCGGAACAGGTCGCCGCTGCGGGAGCGAGCGCCAGAGCCTGGCGCATCCGCTCCCTCGATGAGTCAGCGTTGGAACGTGCGCTGGCTACGCCCGGCGTGGTCGGCGCCCTCGTGCAGGTTCTCGGTGTGGACCAGCTCGGCACCCTCGTGCAGGTGAAAAATGAAGCTTCCGCAGCCGCCCTACTGCACAACTTGGTGCTGAGCGGGGTGCCGGTGTGCGATTTCGGGCCGGCCGTCGGCAACCTCGAACACACTTTTCTCGACCTCACGCGGGACAGACCGGCGCGACATAGTTCTATCGTCGTCAACCCGGAGGTCACGCCATGAGCGACCGCAACCGCCTGTTCCTGACCGGACTCTGGTTGATCGTCACGCTGGAACTGCGCCAGCGGGTGCGCGGCGTCTCCTGGTATGTGCTGCTGGGTGTCTTCATGCTGCTCGTGGGAATCGTCACGTTTCTGCTCTGGCTGGCTACCTCGGCTTGGCTATCGGGCGGCGGCGGGGTGTTCTCGACCATCATTTTCTTTGTGCTGCTGCTGGCAACATTGGTGTCGCCAGCGCTATCGGGCAACGCCATCAACGGCGACCGGGATATCGGTACCCTCGCCACGACGCAGGTCACGCTCATCAGCACCGGGCAGCTCGTTCTCGGTAAGTTTCTGGCCGCCTGGATCACCGCGCTCGCCTTTCTGGCGGCGGCGCTGCCGTTTCTCATCTTCGCGGTCGTTCTCGGCGAAGTTTCACTCGGCACGATCAGTGTGTCGATGCTGGTGCTCGCCGCCGAGTTGGGCGTGATCGCGGCGGCCGGTGTGGGGTTGTCGGGCGTCCTGAACCGGCCACTGTTTTCGATCGTGCTGACCTACCTCCTGGTCGCGGCCCTCAGCCTCGGCACGCTTATCGCGTTCGCCCTGCTCGGCACCGCCACGCAGCAGGAGGCGACGAGCGTGAACTACCAGGTCGTGCAGTCGACCTACGACGAGCAGACCGGCAAGCAGTCGGACATCGTCTGCTCCACCGCCCAGACCTCGACCTATACCGTGCCGCGCTTCGACTATTTCTGGTGGATCCTCGCGGCGAACCCGTACGTGGTGGTGGCGGACGCCTCGCCCGGCAGCTTCGACGCGGGCGGCCGCCCCACCGACCTGTTCGGCCAGATCGCCGTCGGCGTGCGGAGCGCGCAGGCCGCGCCAGAGCTGTATACCGAGTACAACGGATGCGACGAGGCCGCCAACGGGTACGCCGACCAGCAATCCGGCATTGGTCCAACGCCGCAGGACACCTACGACGGCGCGGTGCCCAGCTGGTTCATCGGCCTCTTCATTCACGTATTGCTTGGCGCGGGCGCCCTGGCCTGGGCTTGGCGCCGCACCCGAACCCCCGCGACGCACCTCCCGGCAGGCAGTCGCATCGCCTAGCCAGCGGGGGGCTAGGTCGGCAGTGCGATAATGCCGGCGTCAAAGGCATCGCCGGCATCAAAGGCCGGATGCTCGGCGCCGCGAATCTCAGACTGCAGGTCGCGCACCGCGGTTCGCAGCGCTCGTTCGGCGTCGAGGCCCTGGGCCCGGGCAGATGCGACGATGGCCAAGAGCAGCGGTCCGAGATCAGCCTCGGACTCGATCGGAAGCGGGAAACCGGCATCCGCTTCGAGCAGGCCGATCTTCTCGGCCCGGCCGAGCACCTTGTCGGCCAGGGCGAGCGCCGGCATGCCGGCCGGAATGCCGTCAAGCACACTCGTGCGCCCCGGCTTCTCCTCGGCCTTGAAACCGTCCCAGGCAGCCGACACCTCCTCGGCCGTTTCGAGGGTGAGGTCACCAAACACGTGCGGGTGCCGCCCGATCATTTTCTCGGTCAGGCGGGCAGCGACATCCTGAATATCGAAGTTCTCCTCCGGGGCATGGGCAGCCAGGTCGGCGTGGAACAGCACCTGGTAGAGCACATCACCCAGCTCTTCGAGCAGGTCGTCCCGGCTGCCGTCTTCGATCGCCTCGATCAGTTCGTGAGTCTCCTCGACCAGGTGGCGCACGAGCGAGGCGTGCGTCTGGTCGGCGTCCCACGGGCATCCGCCGGGCGCGCGCAGCCGCGCAACGGTCGCGATGAGGGTCTCGAGGGCTGTTGCAGCCGGTTGCGTTGAGGATGCCGGAACAGCGGATGCCGGATCCGCGACGGCATCTGCCGCCCGCGGCGCTGGCGGGTTCGATTCCGGCAGCGCGGATCCGGCTCGGGCTGATGAAAACAACGGATCTGTCATGGTTGTGCACTCCTCGATCGGTTCCATCGTAAACGGCCCCTTGGGGGCGGTCAGCTGCCTCGTGTATTCTGAATGACGGTGAGCCGGGAAGTCTGGTCGGCAATGTACAAGCGCGCCGGAAATACCAGAGGACTTATTATGACCAAACCATTCCGCCAGCCCACGCCCAAATCGACCCCGCCCACCGCCACCATCCTGCGCCGCGGCAGCCATGGCGAAGTCGTGCGCATCTCCAGTATTCTGCGCAAAGAAACCGTCGGCGGTGCCATTTTGCTGGCTGCGACCGTGGCCGCCCTGATCATGGCTAACTCTGGCCTCTCAGACGCGTACTACGCATTGCGCGACTACAAAATCGGTTACGAGCCGTGGCACCTGGAACTGAGCCTCGGCGCGTGGGCGGCCGACGGCCTGCTGGCGATCTTCTTCTTTCTCGCTGGCCTCGAACTGAAGCGTGAATTCGTCGCGGGCGATCTGCGCAGTGTGAGCCGTGCCATCGTTCCCGTAGCCGCCGCCGTCGGTGGCGTGATCGTCCCGGCCCTCATCTACGTACTGATCAACCTCGAGTCAGGCGCCGATACGCTGCGCGGCTGGGCAATTCCCACCGCGACCGACATTGCGTTTGCCGTTGCCGTTCTCGCCGTTATTGGGTCAAAGCTTCCGCCGGCGCTGCGCATCTTTCTGCTGACTCTCGCCGTGGTCGACGATTTGCTCGCCATCACGATCATCGCCTTCTTTTACACGGACGACATCGCCGTTCTGCCACTCGTGCTGGCCCTGATCCTGATCGCGTTGTTCTGGATGTTGACCCACAAATTCTCCTACTTCTTCGGCACCAGAGCCTGGGCCGCGTGGCTGATACTGCTGCCTCTCGGCTTCATTGTCTGGGCGCTCGTGCACGGTTCTGGCGTGCACGCGACCGTAGCCGGTGTACTTCTCGGCTTTGCCGTGCCGGTGCTGCGCAGCAAGCGCGGCGGCGGGCCTGATGCAGGCCCCGGCCTGGCCGAAACACTCGAACATAGAATCCGTCCGCTGTCCAGCGGAATCGCGATACCGGTGTTCGCCTTCTTCTCCGCCGGCGTCACCATCGGCGGCGCCGATGGCCTGTACCGGGCGCTCACCGACCCGGTTGCGGTCGGCATCGTTGTCGCTCTCGTCGTTGGCAAGCCGATCGGCGTGTTGCTCGCGACCTTCATCGTGACCAAGACCACGAAGGCGGCGCTCGACCCCGATCTGGCCTGGATCGACGTCATCGGCGTCGCCGTGCTGGCCGGCGTCGGTTTCACCGTGTCGCTGCTGATCAGCGAACTCGCCTTCGGTCAGGGAAGCCCGCACGACGACCACGCCAAGGTAGCCATTCTGGTCGGTTCGCTCCTCGCCGCACTCCTGGCCACGGTGATCCTGCGCTTGCGCAACCGCCACTATGGGCGCATCGCCGAGAAGGAGGCCATCGACAGCGACAACGACGGCATCCCGGATGTCTACCAGCCGGAACAGGCGTCGAAAGGCTAAGCGGAGCATCCACATGCATGCCCGCTAGGCGCAGCACCGTCGTTGCCCAGCGACGGTGCTGCATTCTTTAATGCCGCGGTGCTGCCCGACTGCTAGCCGGCCGGGAGCACGCTCGGCACGGCCGGCGGGAAGATCGCCGCCAGCAGCGTCTTGGTCCATTCGATCAAGGCATTGTCATCGAGCGGTTCACCGTTCGGGCGCGGCATCGGTACGCTGAGCGCACCGGTCGCGGACACGTACCGCGAGCCGGGATACATCCGCTGCAGGCGCACCTGAATCGAATCTGCCAGGTCGGCCGGCGCCACTCGCAGGTTTGAGCCCATAGCTACGACCTCGCTGAGGTTCGCGTGCTGGGCCTGCCAGCGCAGCCGCGACACAGCCACGAGGTTCTGCACCGGCACGGGCGGTTCGCCGTAGCGGTCGGTGAGCTCGTCGAGCACGAGGTCGATCTGGTCATCGGTCGCTGTCGGTGAGCTGGCGCTGGAGAGCTTCTGGTAGGCCTCGAGACGCAACCGTTCGCTGTCGACGAAGTCGTGCGGAATGTGCGCGTCGACCGGCAGCTCGAGGCGCAACTCGGTCTGTCCCTCGGCGACGTCGCCGCGGAAGGTGCTCACGGCCTCACCGATCATGCGCAGGTACAGGTCGAAGCCCACACCGGCGATATGCCCGGCCTGCTCGCCGCCGAGCAGGTTGCCGGCGCCGCGAATCTCGAGGTCCTTGAGGGCCACCTGCATGCCGGCGCCGAGTTCGTTGTTGGCGGCGATGGTGGAGAGCCGGTCGTGGGCGGTCTCCGACAGCGGCTTGTTCTCGTCATAGAGAAAGTAGGCGTAGGCCCGTTCGCGCCCACGCCCGACCCGGCCGCGCAGCTGGTGCAGCTGACTCAGGCCGAATTTGTCGGCCCGGTCGATGATGATGGTGTTGGCGTTATTGATGTCGAGGCCGGTCTCGATGATCGTGGTGCAGACCAGAATGTCGAACTTGCGCTCCCAGAAATCACCGACCACCTGTTCCAGCTGCGCCTCTGGCAACTGCCCGTGCGCGATCGCAATGCGCGCCTCTGGCACCAGTTCGGCGAGCTGGGTGGCGATGCGGTTGATGCTCGTGACCCGGTTGTGCACGAAAAAGATCTGGCCTTCGCGCAGCAGTTCTCGACGGATGGCTGCGGCCACCTGCCGCTGCGAGTACGGCCCGACAAAGGTCAGGATCGGGTGTCGGTCTTCGGGCGGCGTGGCCAGGGTCGACATTTCACGGATGCCGGTGACCGCCATCTCGAGGGACCGCGGGATGGGTGTCGCGCTCATCGCGAGGATGTCGACGTTGGTCTTGAGCTTCTTCAGGGCATCTTTGTGCTCGACGCCGAAACGCTGCTCCTCGTCGATGATGACGAGGCCGAGGTCTTTGAAGATGATCGACGGTGACAATAGTCGATGGGTGCCGATGACGACGTCGACGGTGCCGTCGAGCATGCCCGTGATCGTCTCACGCGACTCTTTGTCGGTTTGGAATCGAGACAGGGCGCGCAGGTGAATCGGGAATCCGGCGAAGCGTTCCTTGAACGTCTCCATGTGCTGGCTGACCAACAGGGTGGTCGGTACGAGCATGGCGACCTGCTTGCCGTCCTGCACGGCCTTGAAAGCGGCACGAATGGCTACCTCGGTCTTGCCGAAACCCACGTCACCGCTGAGCAGCCGGTCCATCGGGATGGGCCGCTCCATGTCGGCCTTGACCTCGTCGATGGTGGTGAGCTGGTCGGGGGTCTCCACGAAGGGAAACGCCTCTTCGAGTTCACGCTGCCAGGGGGTGTCCGGCCCGAAGGCGTGCCCCTTGCTGGCCATACGGGCCGAATACAGTTTGACGAGCTCAACAGCAATGTCGCGTACCGCTCTGCGCGCCTTGGTCTTGGCGCTCGACCAGTCGCTGCCGCCCATCTTGCTCAGGGCCGGTGCCTCGCCGCCGACATAGCGGGTGACGAGGTCGAGCTGGTCGGTCGGCACGTACAACCGGTCGCCGGCGTGCCCACGCTTCGATGGAGCGTATTCCAGCACGAGGTATTCGCGGGTGGTCTTGACCGGATTGCGGCCGCCGCTGGACACCTCACGCTGCGTCAATTCGAGAAAACGGCCGATGCCGTGCGTCTGGTGCACCACGTGATCGCCGGCCACGAGCTGCAGCGGGTCGACGACGTTCTTGCGGCGGCTGGCGAGCTTCTTGATCTGCCGCTCGGAGTACCCGACGGTGCGCCCGTAGAACTCCGACTCGCTGATCAGCGCGAGTTTGCTCTGCGGCAGCTCAAACCCGTGATCGACGGATGCCTTCAGCAGGTACGCGATGCCTGGTTGCGGTTCCAGCGGCCATACCTCTACTACCCGAGCCGGCAACTCGCGTTCGGCGAGCACCTGGGCGGCCCGTTCGACCAGGCCGGCGCCCTGGGCCACAATGCCGACGACCCAACCGTCGTGCAGTCGGGAGGCGACGTGACCCACAGCTCCGTCGACGCTGCCGGCGAAGGTGGGAACGGCGTCTGCTTCGATGCGAATGGTGAGCAGCTCGTCCATCTCGAGGTGTTCGGGTAAAACCGGCGCATCGGTCGGGGCGGCCTGGAACGTGCTCAGGGTCCACCAGTTGTGACCGGAGGCCGGTGCGCCCGGCGCTGAGTACGTCACGCTGTCGCGCAGGCGCCCGAGGGTGAGAAAGTCGCCCGATTCCAGGTCGATCGGGGCGTCGGCGCCAGCCGTCGCGGCGCTCCAGGCCGCGCCGAGAAACTCACGGTTGGTCTCGGCGAGGCTGATCGCTCGGCTCGCGACCCGTTCCGGTGAGATGACGGCAACGGCCGCGTTGGTCGGCAGGTAGTGGGTGACGGGCACCAGCCGGTCGACCAGCGCTGGCGCGAGGCTTTCCATGCCCTCGACCGGAATACCCTCGGCGATCTTGGCGAGCAGACCGGCCAGGCTTGGGAATTCATGCTGCATCTCGCGGGCGCGTTGCCGCACGGCGGGGCTGAGCAGCAGTTCCCGGCTGGGCGGCAGACTGACCGTGTCCACGACCTCGGCCAGGGATCGCTGGTCGGCGACGCTGAACAGGCGAATTTGCTCGACCTCGTCGCCGAAGAACTCGACTCGGTACGGGTGTGATGCGACTGGCGGAAAGACGTCGAGGATGCCACCGCGCACGGCGAACTCGCCGCGCCGGGTGACCATGTCGACGCGGGCGTAAGCGAGGTTGACCAGCTGCAGCACGATCGCGGCGAGGTCGTGGCCGCGCGCGCCAACGGTGAGCTCGATCGGTTCGTAGTCGGTGAGGTTGTCGGCGACCGGCTGCAATGCGGCCCGTACCGACGCGACGACGATGAGCGGACGCCGCGTGGCCGGGTCTACTTCCTGCCATTCGCGCATGCGGCGCAGGGCGTAGAGACGCTTGCCGACGATCTCGGCGCTCGGGCTCAGGCGTTCGTGCGGCAGGGTTTCCCAAGCCGGAAAGTCGATGATTTCGGCGCTGGTGGCGAAGCAGCCGAGGTTTTCGCGGATCGCCTCCGACTCGCGGCCGGTCGGCGTGATGACGAACAGTGCCTGGGCATCATCACGGCGGAGATCGAGCAAGGCGGCGAGCAGCGCGGCGCGCAGGCCCTCGGTCAGCGAGAAATCAGCGTCCCGGCTGGCGTAGGCGAGGGCGTTATCGAACGTGGAGGCGCGTGCAAGCGCTGCGATTAAGCCCTGAAGGATCACTGAATGAGTCTACGCACTGGCACCGACAGCGCCGAACTGGTCTTAGGAAGGCGAGTGGAACTTCTGCTGGGCCGCCACGACACCGTCGGAGGCAATCAGCTCGATCGCATCGGCGGCATCCGCTATCAGATTGGGCAGAACGGTGCGCTCGGCGGCAGCGAAGTCATGCAGCACGAAGTCCGCCGGATTCTGACGACCCGGTGGGCGCCCGATGCCCATGCGAATGCGAATGAAGTCGTTGGTTCCGGTGGCAGCGATAATGTCGCGCAGCCCGTTGTGGCCACCGTGACCGCCGCCGACCTTGATCTTGAGCGTGTCAAAGGGCAGGTCGAGGTCATCGTGCACGACGATGAGACGGGAGACGGGCAGCGAGTAGAAACGCAGCAGCGCGGCGACCGGGCTGCCGGAGACGTTCATGAACGTGGTGGGCTTGGCCAGCACCAGTTTGGGTTCACCGGGCGCGAGGCGCCCTTCGGCCACGAGGGCGGCCGTTTTGTGACGCTTGAAGTTTGACGAGAGGCGGTCGGCGAGCTGCGCCGTCACCATCTGACCGACGTTGTGCCGGTTGCCGGCGTAGTCGGGCCCGGGGTTGCCGAGCCCGACTACGAGCCACTGGTTCGTATCCAGGGGAGTCCTCCGTGTGCCGGGGTGAAAACCCAGACGGAACCAGTTGATGAGTGCTACTACTACGCGGCAGGCGTGGCGGCCGGCGTTCCGGCGGTGATGACCTCGGTCTCGGCGTCTTCTTCATCTTCGCCGCGCGGGGTGTGGATGTAGACGACGAGGGCCTCTTCGTCGGAGATCAGCGTGGCGCCGGAGGGCAGCGGAACGTCCTTGGCGTGAACCTGGGCGCCGTCTTCGAGGCCTTCGATCGACACGGTGACGTTCTCGGGGATGTCGGTTGCTTCGACCTCGAGCAACAGGGTCTTGGTATCGAAGTCGGCGACCGTGCCGGCGAAGGACTCGCCCGACATGTGCACCTGAACTTCAACCTGGACCTTTTCGCCCTTGCGCACGACGACGAGGTCGATGTGCTCGATGATGGCCTTCACCGGGTCCTTCTGCACGTCCTTGACCAGCACGAGCTGCTTGGCGCCGGCAATGTCGAGCTCCAGGAGCATGTTGGCGCGACGCAGCAACAGGGCGATGCGGTGGGCGGGCAGCGACACGTGCACCGGCTCGGTGCCGTGGCCGTAGATGACGGCAGGAATCTTGCCGAGCACGCGCAGCTTACGGGCCGCGCCCTTGCCAAAGCTTTCGCGCGGTTCAGCGACGACAGCGGTAACTTCTCTAGCCATGGTATTTCTCCTTGCGGGGCGTGAGCCCAGGTTGTGGTTCGCGGGTGGAAGCCCGAGAAAGAGGGGTACTGATTCAACTCGAACGCATGTCAGCGTGAGGAAAAGCCCAAGGCCTCGTCCGCCGCGTCGATCACGGATGCCGCCGGTCCAATTGTCTGGCCCGGCAGAGTCCCTCGCCGAAGTTCGTCTTCAAGCTTACACCGTTCGGGCCGGTGCTGCACCCCGGGCGTGTCGCGCACTGCGGCTGCGGCTGCGACTCGGCAGACGTTAGGGTCGGAGAATGTCATCGAGCCTGCACAACCGCGTGATCGACGCGGTGGGCACCCATATCGTCGACGGCCACACGCCAGCCGGAACGGTCATGCTCTCAGAGCAGATCGAGCGCGCTCAGGGAGTCAGTCGATCGGTCGTGCGCGAGGCGATACGCGTGCTCGCTGCGATGGGCCTGGTCGAGTCGGTCAAGCGCGTCGGAATTCGGGTGCGTCCGCAGTCAGGATGGAACGCGTTCGACCCGGTACTCATCCGCTGGCGTTTGGCCGGAGCGGGCCGGGGCGCGCAGTTGCGCTCGCTCACCGAGTTGCGGGCATCCGTCGAGCCGATGGCCGCCGAGTTGGCCGCCCAGCACTGCCCGCAGGCGATGTCGGGCGAGCTCATGACCGTGGCGGCGCAGATGCGCACGGTGGGACGTTCCGGTGACCTCGAACGATTTCTGGCTCTGGACATCCATTTTCACCGCCTCGTGCTGCACGGATCAGGAAACGAAATGTTCGCCAAGCTCGACGAGGTCATCGCCGCCGTACTCTCAGGGCGCACCGGTCTCGGCCTCATGCCTGCCCACCCGCACGAAACCGCGCTGCAGTGGCATGTCGACGTGGCAGACGCCATTCAGGGCGGCCACCCCGTGCGTGCCCGCGAGTCGATGGAACTGATCATGCGGCGCACCATCGCCGAAGTGGAAGAGTCCTGGGTGCACACTGCCCGCATTTTCTTCTAGGCGGGCACCGCGCGAACCGAACAGGTTACAGCAGGCTGGCCAGGAGGTAGATGGCCGCGGCGATCGTGAAGCCAACGATTCCGACGAGGGCTTGACCGACCGTCCAGGTCTTGAGCGTGGTTTTAGTGTCCATACCGAAGAAGCGGCTGACCAGCCAGAAGCCGGAATCGTTGACGTGCCCAGCGAAAACCGACCCGGCGGCGAGGGCCAGCACGATGGCGGCGAGTTCGACCGGGTTGAACGCGGGGTTGCCCATCACGACCGGCTGCAGAAGCGCCGCTGTGGTGGTCAGGGCCACCGTGGCAGACCCCTGCGCGATGCGCACAAGTGCGGCGATCACAAAACCGGCCACGATGACGGGCAGACCGATTGCGTCAAGCGATTCGGCCAAGGCGGTGCCGATGCCGCTGGCGCGGAGCACGCCGCCGAACATTCCGCCGGCGCCGGTGATGAGGATGACGGCTGAGACCGGGCCGAGCGCGCTGTCCACAACGGATTCTACGAGCGTGGCCGACTTGCGCTTTTTCCAGCCCAACAGGGCCATGGCAAGCACCACTGTGATGAGCAGGGCAACCGGAGTCTCGCCGATGGCACGCAGGACCTGCACCCAGGCATCGTCGAGGGAGACGAGCCCGGCGGTTGCCGCCATGTTCAGACCGGTGTTGAGAAAGATCAGTCCGATCGGCAGCAGGAGCAGCGTCATGATGATGCCGACGCGAGGCGCGGAGGCGAACTCGGTGAAGTCACCGGTGCTGCCGCGCAGTATGGCCGGCACCGGAATGTCGTACTGGCGACCGACGTACCCACCGAACAGGTGGCCGACGACGTACCAGGTGGGCAGAGCGACCAGAAGACCGAAGATCAAAACGAGTCCCACGTCAGCACCGAGCAGGCCGGTCGCCGCGACGGGCCCCGGGTGCGGTGGCACGAAGATGTGCATCACCGAGAACGCCACGGCCGACGGAAACGCATAGCCGAGGAACGATCCGCCGAGGCGACGGGCGACGGCGAAGATGATCGGCAGCATGACGACCAGGCCGGCGTCGAAGAAGATCGGAAAACCGAGCATGAGCGACGCAACGGCGAGGGCGATCGGCGCGCGCCGTTCTCCAAACCTGGTGATCAGGGCATCCGTCAGTACCTGCGCTCCACCGCTGGTTTCCAGCATTCGGCCAAGCATGGCACCCAGGCCGACGAGCAGGGCGACCCCGGCCAGGGTGCCGCCGAAGCCTTCAAGCAGGGTGGGCATGAGACGGGCGGTTGGAATTCCGGTGGCGACCGCGGTCAGCAGACTCACGATGATCAGCGACAGGAACGCGTGCACCTTGAACTTCATGATGAGCACGAGGAGCACCGCGATCGCGCCGGCGGCAACGCCGAGCAAAGCGGGGGTGCCGAGCACCCAGTTCATTTCAAGATCGGTCATCAGTGAGCTATCCCTTTGTGTATCAAGCCGACGAGTTCGTCGGGGGTGTGGATGAGATCGACGCGGAGTCCCGCTTCGTCGGCCGCGAGAGGTTCGAGCGTCGCAAATTGCGAGTCGAGCAGTCCGGGTGGCATGTATTCGTGGTTGCGGTGGGTGAGACGCTCAGCGATGAGCTCACGGCTGCCGTACAGCTCGGCGAAGACGAGCGTCGGCACGAAGACACGCAGAAGATCGCGGTAGCTGCGCTTGAGGGCGGAGCAGGCGACGACAACGGGTTCACCCTGGGCAACGGCGTTCGCTATCGTCTCGGCGATGCGGGTGAGCCACGGCAGGCGATCTTCATCGGTGAGCGGATGCCCGGACGCCATCTTGGTGCGCGCGGCCACGCTGTGTAGGTCGTCACCGTCGAGAAAACGCACGCCGCGGGCCTGCGCCAGGGCGAGGCCGACAGTGGACTTACCACACCCCTGAACACCCATTACGACGATGGGAATGTGCAAGTGATCAGGCATGGTGTTCCTCCGACGGCCGCTGCTTCATTACATCGGATCACGGCGCGACGAGCGCGCATTAAATCTGATTACAACGTTCAAGCTAACATTTATATCTGTTTCTTCGAAATCGTGCGTATCCCCCCTTGTGGGACCATTCAGGCCCATGCGCTAAACTCGAAGACGGTCTGTTCAACGCAGCCCCGAAGGAGAAAACGTGTCAGAGTCACGGCAAGCACAGGCAAATATCGGTGTCGTCGGTCTGGCGGTGATGGGTTCCAACCTGGCCCGCAACCTCGCCGGCCGCGAAGGAAACACGGTCGCGGTCTACAACCGCTCCCCCGAGCGCACCCGTTTACTCACGACAGAACACCCCGAGGCGAATTTTGTCGCCTCCGAGAACATCGCCGATTTCGTCGCCTCGCTGACCAAGCCGCGCACCGCCATCATCATGGTGCAGGCCGGACGTGGAACCGACGCCGTCATCTCTCAGCTCTCTGAGCTGTTCGAACCCGGCGACATCATCGTCGACGGCGGCAACGCCGACTTCACCGACACCATCCGTCGCGAAAAAGAGCAAAGCGCCAAAAGCATAAACTTCGTCGGCGCCGGTATCTCCGGTGGCGAAGAGGGCGCCCTCAACGGCCCGAGCATCATGCCCGGCGGCTCGGTCGAGGCGTACAAGACCCTCGGACCCATTCTTGAATCCATCGCCGCCGTCGTCGACGGCGTGCCGTGCGTCACCCACATCGGCACCGACGGTGCCGGCCACTTCGTCAAGATGATCCACAACGGCATCGAATACGCCGACATGCAGCTCATCGCCGAAGCCTACGACCTGCTGCGCAAGGTCGGCGGGCACTCCCCCGAAGCCATCGCCGGTATCTTCACGGACTGGAACGACGGGGAGCTCAACAGCTACCTGATCGAAATCACCGCGGAGATTCTGCGCCAGGTCGACGCCAAAACCGGCCAGCCGTTCATCGACGTCGTGCTCGACGAGGCCGGCTCCAAAGGAACCGGGGTCTGGACCGTGCAGAATTCCCTCGACCTCGGCGTTCCGGTCGGCGGCATCGCCGAGGCGGTTTTCGCCCGCGCCGTCTCAAGCCATCCCGAGCAGCGCGGACCGGTGCGTGCCAGCATCACCGCCCGACCCGAGATCGCCGTCGTCGGCCACACCTTCCAGGAAGACGTGCGCCAGGCGCTCTACGCGTCGAAGATCGTCGCTTACGCGCAGGGTTTCGACGCGATCATCGCTGGGGCGACCAAGTACAACTGGAACATCGACAAGGGCGCCATCGCTACCATCTGGCGTGGCGGTTGCATCATTCGCGCCCAGTTCCTCAACCGCATCGTGACCGCCTACGATAACGACCCGTCGATCTCGAGCCTGCTTGTCGACCCGTACTTCGCCGAGGCCGTCGCCGCCGGCGAGGCAGCCTGGCGCCGCGTCGTCTCGACCGCGGCGCTCTCGGGCATCCCGGTTCCCGGCTTCGGTGCCAGCCTGAGCTACTTCGACTCGCTTGCAAGTGAGCGGCTGCCCGCCGCTTTGGTGCAGGGACAGCGCGACTTCTTCGGAGCGCACACCTATCACCGAGTCGACATGCCCGGCACCTTCCACACCCTGTGGTCCGGCGACCGCACCGAGATCGTCACTGAGGCTTCCACGCACTGACCATCCATGTTGCCGGCCGGCAGCATCCGCTCACCCTCGTCGGGCAGAGCGGATGCCGCCGGCCGGCTTGGGTTAATCAGTCACTTCACACGAGGGTCTGGAAGAATGACAGTACTTATGACTGATGATCACCCCGAGCTTTCCGGCTACGAGCCGAACGATAATTACCGCCCGCTGCGCGGCAAGCATTTCGCGTCCATTTTGAGGATCGTCGTCGTGCTCGGGTTGATCGCCCTGATCGTGCCGGGCATACTCACCACCATGCGGGTCGCCTCCGACACTGCCGCCAACGCCTGTGCGACCGCAGTCGCCCAGTATTATCCCTTTGCGGTCGACTTCGACGCTCGCTTCGACCTAACCGGTCCCGGCGGGTTCGGCTGGCAGTGCTACGCCGTCGACCAGAACGAGCGCGACACCTTCGTGACACCGCTCGGGATCATCCCCTCCGCTCCGCGCCAAATCACTCCGGGCACCCCCTCGTAGCGATCTCCGTACTCGTCGGCGCCATCGACCCGTGGCTTTCGACGGGTCCGCACCGCGGGGTCGTGCAGTCCGGTTTTTCGACGCGGTGAGATTAGAAGAGGCGATGGCCGTAGCCACCGCCTCCCTAATTCAGCCGCGGACGTGGCCGCGTGAGCTAGGCCCTATGCGGCACCGTCGAACATCGAGGTGACCGAACCTTCATCAAAGACCTCGTGGATAGCGCGAGCCAGCAATGGCGCGATCGGCAGCACGGTGAGGGTTGGGAAGCGCTTCTCCGGCGGGATCGGTAGCGTGTCGGTGACGACGACGGCGCTGATGGCCGGGTTCTGCAGCATGTCTACGGCCGGGTCGCTGAACACGGCGTGGGTGGCGGCGACGACGACGCCGATGGCGCCAGCCTCGCGCAGGGCCTCGGCGGCCAGGGCAATGGTGCGACCGGTATCGATCATGTCGTCAACAATGAGGCAGACGCGACCACTCACCTGGCCGACGATCTCGTGCACGGAGACCTGGTTGGGAACGAGCGGGTCTCGTCGCTTGTGGATGATAGCGAGCGGCACACCGAGCCGGTCACTCCAGATGTCGGCGACGCGCACGCGGCCCATGTCGGGCGAAACCACGGTGAGGGTGGCCGGGTCGAGCTTCTCGCGAAAGTGCTCCAAGAGCACCGGCATGGCGAACAGGTGGTCGACGGGACCGTCGAAGAAGCCCTGGATCTGGGCGGCGTGCAAGTCGATCGACATGATGCGATCGGCGCCGGCGACCTTGAACAGGTCGGCGACCAGGCGGGCCGAGATCGGCTCGCGACCCCTACCTTTCTTGTCCTGCCGGGCGTAGGGGTAGAACGGTGCGACGACGGTGATGCGCTTGGCGGAAGCCCGCTTGAGCGCGTCGACCATGATGAGCTGTTCCATCAGCCACTCGTTGATCGGCGCGGTGTGGGACTGGATGACGAACGCATCCGAGCCGCGCACGCTCTCGTCGAACCGGGCATACAGTTCGCCATTGGCGAAGGTGCGTGCATCGGTGTGGAGCAGCTCTGAACCAAGCTCCGTGGCAATGTCGAGAGCGAGCTGCGGATGCGCTCGCCCCGAAACCAGTACGAGTCGTTTGTCGCCGCTGGACTTAATTTCCGACACTTATTCTCCAGTCTTTTCGCTGCTTGTGGGGCGCAGGCTCGCTGCCGCCGCTGTATCCGCGGCTGTGCCCGGACGGTTGACGTGAACCCAGCCGTCCATGTTGCGTTGCGGGGCCACGTTGATGGCCAGTGCGCCGGCCGGAACGCTCTTGCGAACGACAGTGCCAGCCCCCGTGTACGCCCCGTCCCCAATTGTAATCGGCGCGACGAACACGTTGTGCGACCCGGTGCGCACGTGCGACCCGATCTCCGAGTGATGTTTAGCCACGCCGTCATAGTTGGCGAAGATTGTTCCGGCACCAATGTTCGACCCCACGCCAACCGTGGCATCGCCCACGTAGCTCAGATGGGGCACCTTGCTGCCGGCGCCGATCTGCGCGTTCTTGGTCTCGACGAAAGCCCCGATTTTACCGTCGGCGCCGAGTATGGTGTTCGGGCGCAGGTACGAGAATGGCCCGACAGACGCCCGCGCCTCGATCACCGCGAGGGTCGCGTCAGTGCGATTCACGCGGGCGCCCTCGCCGATCTCGCAGTCGCGCAGGGTGGTGTCGGGTCCGATGATGGCGCCAGTGGCCACCACTGTGGCCCCGATGATCTGGGTGCCGGGCAGCACCGTGACGTCGGTCGCGAGAACGGCCTTCAGGTCGATCCAGGTGGTGGCCGGGTCTTGCACGGTCACGCCGGCGAGCTGCCAGCCGCGCACGATCAGGGCGTTGAGTTTCTGGGCGGTGTCGCCCAGCTGGGCACGGTCGTTGATGCCGGCCACGATCCAGGCGTCGGCGACGGGAACGGCGCTCACTTCGGAGCCGGCCCGGCGCAGCAGTTCGATCACATCGGTGAGGTATTTCTCACCCTGCGCGTTCGCGGTGGTCAGCTGCGCCAACTGCACGCGCAGCGCGGCCAGGCCGAACAGGTAGACGCCCGCGTTGATCTCGGTGACGGCCAGTTCGGCATCCGTCGCATCTTTTTGCTCGACGATGCGGTCGAACGCACCCTCGACCGAGCGGATGATGCGCCCATAGCCGGTCGCGTCGTCCGGGTAGGCGGACAGCACGGTTCCCGCCGCTGCGCCCTTGCGGTGGGAGGCGATGAACGAAACGAGGGTCGCAGCGTTCAGCAGCGGCACGTCGCCGTTGATGACGAGCACGTCACCGTCGAAATCAGCCGGAAGCGCGGCGACGGCCTGTTCGACGGCGCGGCCGGTGCCGGGGATCTCATCCTGGTCGACGATGGTACTTTCCGGCAGGTCTTCGGCCACGACGGCGGCGAGCAGGTCACGTTCGTGCCGCACAACGGTCACGACATGCGCGGCGTCGAGGGCGCGCGCGGTGGCCAGCACGTGGCTGACGATGGGCACTCCGGCGAGCGGATGCAGCAGCTTCGGCAGGCTGGACTTCATGCGGGTCCCCTGGCCGGCGGCCAACACGATGATGGCGAGGCGGGCGTCTGTCACAGGTTTCCTAACGCATTCGGGAGAGAAAGTGAGGGCTCCGCCACCAGGATTCGAACCTGGACCGAACAACTCCAAAGGTTGCCGTGCTGCCGTTACACTATGGCGGACCATGCCAGCCGAAGCCAGCAACCAGTCAAGTCTGCCAGATTCTGGCGGTCCGCGGCGCCGCTGGCGCCCCCTCGGGGCTTCTGCGCGAAGAAACCCCCGAAAAAGCGAGATAATGGAGCAATGCCTGGCCATGATGAAGTCGACCGAATCGTCGATTCGTGGTTGCGTGAACGGCCCGATCTTGATTTTGCGCCGCTGCAGGTCCTCAGCCGCGTCGCTCGATTGTCGAAGCATCTCGACCGGGCCCGCCGCACGGCCTTCTCCCGCTCCGAGCTCGCGTCATGGGAGTTCGATGTGCTCTCGGCGCTGCGCCGCGCGGGCACCCCTTACGAGCTCAGCCCGAAAGCCCTTCTGCAGCAGACACTTGTTTCCAGCGGCACCATGACGAACCGCATCGACCGTCTCGTCGACCGCGATCTGGTCAAGCGCCGCTCTGCGCCCAACGACGGCCGCGGCATCCTCGTGGGCATGACCCCGGCCGGTCTGACCCGCGTGGATGCCGCCATCACCCGGCTCGTCGACGCCGAAGCCGAGCTGCTCGACACCCTCTCGGTGACCGATCAGGACCGGCTGGCCGGCCTGCTGCGAAAGCTCAGCCTCGACTTCGACTAGTTACTGCCACCGCTACCGCTACCGGCGAAGAGCCTTACGCGCGAGGTAGTTGCCGAAGAACTGCACGAACTGCACCAGCACGATGATCAGCAGCACGGCCGCCCAGGTCACGATGGGGTTGAACTGACGGTAGCCGTAGAGCAGCGCGAAGTTACCGAGGCCCCCGCCACCGACATAACCGGCAACGGCCGACATATCCACCAGCGCGACAAAGATGAACGTGTAGCCGAGAATCAGCGGCCCGAGCGCCTCGGGCAGCAATACCGTGAAGATGATCCGAATCGGCCCTGCACCGACACTGCGCGAGGCATCGATCACGCCGGGCGTCACGGTGAGCAGGTTCTGTTCCACGATGCGAGCCATGGCAAAGGATGCTGCCAGAGCGATCGTGAAGATGATCGCGTTGTTGCCGATGCCGCTGCCGGTGACGGCCCGGGCCAGCGGTTGCGCCGCGGCCAGAAAGATGATGAACGGAATCGGGCGAATGAAATTGACCAGCAGATTGAGCACGAAGAACAACGGCTTGTTCTCCAGGATGCTGCCGGCTCGGGTCAGGTAGAGCCCGAGACCGACCAGTAGTCCGCCGAGGCCACCGAAGAACAGGGTCATCGCGACGATATACAGGGTCTCGTACGTCGCCGTCCACAGTTCGGGCAGCAGGTCGATGAGTGCATCCATGTCAGCGCACCTCCGTGACGGTCGTGAGCGTTCGAATGTGGGCAAGTACGGTGTCGATCACCCGATCGGCGGCTGTGAGGGCGAGGGTGAGATGCCCGAACGGTCTCCCCTGGATCTCGTTGATTCCCCCGTAGACGACCTCGAAAGCGATGCCTGCCCGAGCCAGTTCGCCGAAGACGGCACCCTGGTCGACGGCGCTGTCGCGAAAGGCGAGCGTGACGATGCGACCGGAATGCCGTGCGCGCAGCACGGCGAGCTCGGCCGCAGACGGCACCCCCTTGACCACGGTCGCGACGAATCGAGCGGATGCCGCGGCTTGCGGATTCGAGAACACGTCAAAGACCGGTCCGCGCTCGATGACGCGGCCCTGGTCCATCACGGCGACCTTGGTCGCGATGGTCTGGATGACGTCCATTTCGTGGGTGATCACGATGATGGTGACCCCGAATTCCGCATTCACCCGTTTCAGCAGCGCGAGGACCTCGTGCGTGGTTTCCGGATCGAGGGCGCTCGTGGCTTCGTCAGCGAGCAGGATGCTCGGCTGGGTCGCGAGGGCACGGGCGATGCCCACTCGCTGCTTCTGGCCGCCGGAGAGCTGGTCGGGAAACGACCCGGCCTTATCGGAGAGGCCCACGAAGTCGAGCAGTTCGGCCACCCGGGCGGCGCGCTGCTCTTTGGGATACCCGGCTACTTCGAGCGGGTAGGCCACGTTGCGGGCCACGGTGCGAGAGCCGAGCAGGTTGAACTGCTGAAAAATCATGCCGATGCCGAGGCGTACCTTGCGCAGGGCGCGCTCCGACAGCACGGCGATGTTCTGCCCGTTCACGATGATCTCGCCGCTCGTTGAATGTTCGAGAGCATTCACGAGTCGCACCAAAGTGCTCTTACCGGCACCGGAATATCCGATGATCCCGTAGATGTCTCCGGCCTCCACGTCGAGACTGACGTCGTCAATGGCCGTGACGCCCGCACCACCTTTGGTCGTGGGCGGGTATACCTTGCCCACATTTCGCAGACTGACTACAGCCATCCGTTTGCCTCGCTCATTTCGTTCGGGTACCGCCGGACACAACAGCGCAGTCCGGAGCTCGTACTCCCCGGACTGCGCTGTTCGTACTCCGTATCTTTCTACAGTGGATGCTTACTCTGCGGCCTGGATCTCGGCCTGAATTTTGGCGAGGGATTCAACGAGGTCGGCTACCGGGGTCGTCAACATGACGGCGGTGTCGCCGGAGACGGCCATGACGCCGTCCTGTACTTTCTGAGTGGTCTGGTAAATCTCGATCAGCTTCAAAAGGGTCTTGTTGTTCTTGTCCGCGTCGCGTGCGGCAAAGATGTTCGCGTAGGGCAGGGCCTTGGGGTCGGCCGCATCATCGGTGGCGATGGCATCCTCGAACTTGAGTCCGGCCTTCTCGGCGAAGTCGTTGTTGATGACCGCGGCGGCGACGTCCGGCAGCGAGCTCGCGGTCAGCGAGGCCTCGAGAGCCGTGACCGTGACCTTGGAGGCCTTCTCGTCGACGTCAGCGATGCTGGAGTAGATGGTGCCACCGTCGGTCAACTCGATGAGTCCATTGGACTGCAGCAGCACGAGCGCGCGGGCCTGGTTGCTGTCGTCGTCGGGCACGGCAACGGTGTCGCCCGCCACGATGTCGTCGACGTTGCCGTATTCGGAGGAGTACAGCGCAATTGGGTAGATGGCCGTGGCGCCAATCGGAGCGAGGTTCTCAGCGCTTGCCTCGTTGTACTCGGCCAGGTAGACGATGTGCTGGAACTGGTTGAGGTCGACTTCCCCGGCGGCGAGGGCCGGGTTCACCTGCGGGTACGCCGCGAAGTCAACGATCTCGACCTCGATGCCCTCGGCTGCGGCGGCCTCGGTGTACACGGCCCAGTACGGGTCACTGGCGCCGACGACGCCGATCTTGATAGCGTCACCGTCGGTGCCGGTGGCGGGACCCTCAGAGGCGGCTCCGGCGCAGCCGGCCAACAAAGCCACGAGAGGTACGACGGCGAGGGCGGCGAGCAGTTTCTTCTTCACAATGATTCCTTCGGACGATCTGGGGTGTGGTCGCTCCCGGGCACACAACAACGACCGGTATAACCAGGGGGCTGCGCTCTCCATGAGCTGGGTACCGCGGCTGCGCGGCTACCCTCCCAACGATACGTGCCGAAGCTGCGACGCGTGGCCGACTCCGACACACTGCGTCACAGCTTCTGCGACGCTAGCCCTCGATCAGCTCAGTAAGTTCGACCCAGCGCGTTTCGAGCGTGGCGATGGTCTCTTCGAGTTCGGTCAGCTTCACGCCGAGCTCGCTGAGACCGGCAAAATCAGACTGGTCTTGGGCGGCGAGCTTCTCATGCTTCTGGGCGATGCGCTCCTGCAGCTTGACCACCTTGCGGTCGATCGATCCGAGCTCCTTCTGGGCGTTGCGCAGTTCAGCGCCGCCGAGGGTGGGGATCTTCTTGTTCGCGCCGGCGGCATCCGCGGGGGTTCCGGAGGCCGGGCCGGAGACGGCCTTGCGGCGCACCTCGAGATATTGGTCGACGCCGCCGGGCAGGTGGCGAAAACCGCCGTCCATGACCGCGTACTGGTTGTCGGTGACGCGCTCGATGAGATACCGGTCGTGCGAGACAACCAGCAGGGTGCCGGGAAAGGAATCGAGCAGGTCTTCCATCGCGGCGAGCATGTCGGTGTCGAGATCGTTGGTGGGCTCGTCGAGAATGAGCACGTTGGGTTCGTCGAGCACGATCAGCAGCAGCTGCAGGCGACGCTTCTGACCACCCGAGAGGTCCTTGACCTGGGTGGTCAGCTGGGCGCTGAGAAAGCCCATACGTTCGAGCATCTGCCCCGGCGTGATCTCCTTGCCACCGGCCATGTAGCTCGTCTTCTGCCGGCCGATGACGTCGCTGACGCGGTCATTGCGAATCTCATCGAGTTCGAACAATTGCTGCGTGAGCACGGCGACCTTGATGGTCTTGCCGCGCTTCACGTGGCCGGTCGTAGGCTGCAGGGTGCCGGCGACCAGGTTGAGCAGGGTGGACTTGCCGGCACCGTTGACGCCCATGATGCCGGTGCGCTCCCCTGGCGCGATGCGCCAGGTGATGTCATTGAGAACGGTCTTCTCACCGAACTTCACGCCGATGTCGATGAGGTCGACGACGTCCTTGCCGAGGCGCTGCATGGCCATGGACTGCATCGAGACGGTGTCGCGGGGCGGCGGCTCGTTTTCGATCAGTACGTTCGCGGCATCGATGCGGAACTTCGGCTTCGCGGTGCGGGCCGGGGCGCCGCGGCGCAGCCAGGCCAGTTCCTTCTTCATGAGGTTCTGGCGCTTGGATTCGACGACGGAACTCATGCGGTCACGCTCCACACGCTGCAGGATGTAGGCGGCGTAGCCACCCTCGAAGGGCTCGATGAGGCGGTCGTGCACCTCCCAGGTGATGTTGCAGACCTCGTCGAGGAACCACCGGTCGTGGGTGACGACCACGAGCCCGCCGCTCTGCGCGGCCCAACGGGTCTTGAGGTGGCCGGCGAGCCAGGAAATGCCCTCTACGTCGAGGTGGTTGGTGGGCTCGTCCAGAAAGATCACGTCGTAGTCGCCGATGAGTACGGCAGCCAAGGCCACCCGGCGGCGCTGGCCACCGGAGAGGTCGTCGACGAGGGCGTCCCACGGAATGTCGCGCACCAGGCCGCCGATGACGTCGCGCACCTTGGCGTCGCCCGCCCAGACGTGTTCCTCGATGCCGCCGACGATGGTGTGGCCGACGGTCTGGCCCGAGGCGAGGTCATCGGACTGGTCCAGCATGCCGATCGTGACACCGCGACGCCGGGTGACCCGTCCCTCATCGGGTTCCATACGGCCGGCCAGCAGGCGCATGAGGGTTGACTTGCCGTCGCCGTTCTTGCCGACGACGCCGATGCGGTCGCCCTCGTTGAGGCCGGCAGTGACGCTGTCGAAGATGACGCGGGTGGGAAATTCGAGGTGCAGGGACTCAGCCCCGAGAAGATGTGCCATAGCCTCCAAGTTTACGGCACGGCCGCAGCCCCCGGATCAGCGAGCACAACTCCTGCAATTTGCCACCGTGCTTCGTAGCTCCCCCGGAATGACGCGGACGTTTCGCCCCTGTCCGGCAGATTGCAGGAGTTATGCCCGGAGAAGGCTAGTCGTTGATGAGGCGGGCGCCGTGCACCGGGCCGGTGGCGCGCACGACGCGCAAGCGGCTGGCCGAGAGCGCGACCTGCAATTCGAGCGCGCTGTCAGCATCCGCTACCAAAAAAGCCACGGTCGGGCCTGAACCCGAGAGGATACCGGCGAGGGCGCCGTTTTCTTCGCCAAGCTGTAGCACCTTGCCGAGGCCCGGGACGAGGTGCAGCGCGGGGGCCTGCAGATCGTTGTGCAGCACGTCGGCGAGCATATGCGGGTCGCCTGCTCGCAACGCCTGCAGCACGTTCGCGTCGACACTGGGCTGGTGCTCCGCCGGAAAGATGTCCTGGGCGTGGCGGTCGCGGTGCCGGTCGAGCTCGTGGTACACCCCGGGAGTCGACATTCCAAAGTCGGCGAGGGCGAGTACCCACTGAAACTTGCCCTTGGCCAGCGCCGGACTGAGCTGGTCGCCCCGGCCGGTACCGATGGCGGTGCCGCCGGTGAACGAGAACGGTACGTCGGCGCCGAGCGTGGTGGCAATGGCGAGGAGTTCGTCTTTGCTGGCGTTGGTGCCCCAGAGGGCGTCGCAGGCGAGCAGGGTAGCTGCGGCATCGGCCGAGCCGCCGCCCATTCCTCCGGCGATCGGAACGTTCTTTTCAACCTCGAGGTGCACGCCGCCGCGGTAGCCGGCCTTGCGGGCGAGGGCCCGAGCTGCCTTGATAACCAGGTTGGTGCCGCCGACGGCGAGGCCGGAAGTATCGATGCTGCCGCTGAACTCGACGGAGAAGTCGGAGGCCGGGCTGGCCCTGACCTCTTCGAACAGCGAAACGGCCTGGTAGGCGGTCGCGAGGTCGTGGTAACCGTCTTCCATTACGGCGCCGACCTTGAGGAAGACGTTGACTTTGCCGGGGGCCCGCGCGTGCACAACGGTGGTACCGGCGGACGTGGTCATGCTTTTAACTTAGCCCAGCCGCTCAGGCGCTAGCGACGCGGCAGTACCAGCTACGCCGGTGCTGCCGCCTGAGCCCGCGCTATGTCGGCGGCCAGGCCAGACGCTGACGCACCAGTGAAACGGGTGTTCGCCGCGCGACTTTCCCGCAGAAAACACGGCAGCCGAAGATAGAACTGTTTTCTAGTTCTCGGGCCAGACCCGGGCGATAGCGAGAAAGTCATGAACGGTGAGCTGCTCTCCCCGCGTCGTCGGGTCGATACCCGCCGCGCTCATCACGGCGGCCGCCGCCGCCGAGTCCCCGAGAACGACCGACAGGGATTGCCGCAGCATCTTGCGTCGCTGCTGAAAAGCCGCGTCGACGAGCGCGAAGGTCTTGAGGCGCAGTTCTTCGGATTCCAGCGGTGCCGCGCGGCGTTCGAAGGCGATCAGGATCGAATCAACGTTCGGAACCGGCCAGAATACCTGACGGCTCACCTTGCCGGCGGTGCGGAAGTCGCCGTACCAGGCGGCTTTGACGCTCGGGCTTCCATAGATCTTGTTGCCGGGCGGGGCGGCGAGACGTTCGCCGACCTCGGCCTGCACCATGACGACACCGGCTCGGATCGACGAGAAGTGTTCGAGCAGGTAGAGCAGCACCGGTACCGAGACGTTATAGGGCAGGTTGGCGACGAGCCGGGTGGGGTCGCCGGGCAGCTCGGTGATCTTCAGGGCGTCGGCGCGAATGACGGTGAGCTGGGCGTCCGGCTGCATGAGTTCGACGGTCAGTGGCAACTGCTCGGCCAGGCGGTCGTCGATTTCGACGGCGACGACGCTCGCACCGATCTCGAGCATGCCGAGCGTGAGCGAGCCGAGGCCGGGGCCGACCTCGATGACGGTGTCACCGGGTGCGACGGCGGCGACCTTCACGATGCGCCGCACAGTATTGCCGTCGATGACGAAGTTCTGGCCGAGCTTCTTGGTCGGATTGACGCCGAGCATCTCGGCGAGGTCGCGAATCTCGGCGGGTCCGAGAAGGGTCTTGACGGGTTTCGCCTCCTCAGCGGTTCCGTCGGTCATGCGAGACGTCCAGGGGGGGCCTGGTCTGGGCGCGGAACATCGTGGGCCGCGGTGACCGGCTCCGCATCCCAGCGACCGTAGACCAGCTCCGTGTTGGCGGTGATTTGAGCGGAGAGCAGGGAGACATCCGTTTCAAGGTGAGCGGCCATGCCGCGCAGCGTGTTGGGCAGCAGGTACGGCGCATTGGGGCGGCCGCGGTAGGGCAGCGGGGTGAGGAACGGAGCATCCGTTTCGACCAGCAGCAGGTTGCGCGGGGCGGCGGACAGGGCGGCTCGCAAGTTGTCGGCGTTTTTGAACGTGACATTACCGGCAAAGGACATGTACCAGCCTCGCGCGGCACAGATTCGGGCCATGTCGGCGTCGCCAGAGAAGCAGTGAAAGACGGTTCGTTCGGGAGCGCCGACCCGCAGCAGCGTTTCGATCACAGCCTCGTGGGCATCGCGGTCGTGGATCTGCAGCGCGAGGTTGTTCTTCTTGGCGATGCGAATATGCGCCTCAAAGGAGCGAAACTGGGCGGCGCGACCCGCTTCGGGAGTCCGAAAGAAGTCGAGCCCGGTCTCGCCGACGGCGACCACGCGCGGCTGTCCGGCGAGTTCGTCGATCGCGGCGATGGCGTCGTCGAGGGCGCCGGCTTCTTCAAGAGCAGGCGCCTCGTTGGGGTGGATCGCGACGGCGGCGAGCATGCGCGGTTCGTTCAGTGCAGCGGCGGCCGACCAGCGTGAGGTTTCGACGTCGCCGCCGACCTGGATGACACCGCGAACGCCAACGCTCGAGGCCCGGTCGAGTTGTTCCCGGTAGCTGAGCGGATACTCGCCGTCGGCGATCTCGAGATGGGTGTGGTTGTCGTAGACGGGTATCGTGAGCGGCTCCGGCAGCGGCGGGTAGCTCAGGTCGCGGCCCGCGGTGTTCTCGCGGCGACGAATAGCGCTGCCGTAGCCATCGACGCCTCCGTCGAGCCCGACCAGCGAGTCGTTAGCCATCGGTTGGCTCCACGATCGATTCAATGCGCGGGAACAGTGGTTCGAGCGGGCTCACCACAGTGCCGCCTGCCCACTCCCAGGCCCGATCGACGCGCTGGTCTGCGAGGGCGCCGTCGCCGCCGAGAGCGGTCCACAGTTTGGCGGTGGCGATGGGAATGACCGGCGAGAGCAGCACGGTGAGGGTACCGAGGCCGCGTACGGCGGTGTGCAGCACTGTTTCCAGTCGCGCTCGCGTTTCGGAGCTCTTGGCAAGCGCCCACGGCTCCTGCAGGGTGATGTAGCCGTTGAGCTCATCGACGAGTTCCCACACGCTGGCCAGGGCGTCGTGGATGGCGAGGGTCTCGATGAAGGCACCAGCGGCATCCGTCACCCGCTTTTCGGTGGCCGCGATCGCGAGGTCGGCGGCCAAAAGCTCGCCGCCGACGGGCACGATGCCGTCGCAGTAGCGCACCACCATGGCGATCACGCGGGAGGCGAGGTTACCGAAGCCGTTGGCGAGCTCGGACTGGTACCGGGCCGAGAGGTCTTCCCAGCTGAACGAGCCGTCCTGGCCGAAGCTGATGGCGCGCATGAAGTAATAACGAAAGGCGTCGGAGCCGAACGTGTCGGTGATTTGGCTCGGGGCGATTCCGGTGAGCTTGGACTTGCTCATCTTCTCGCCGCCGACCAGTAGCCAGCCGTGGCCGAAGACCTGCTTGGGCACCTCGATGCCGGCGGCCATGAGCATGGCCGGCCAGATGACGGCATGAAAGCGCAGAATGTCCTTGCCGACGATGTGCGTGGCTGGCCAGCGGCTCGCGAACTCCTCATCGTTTTGACCGTAACCGGCCGCGGTGATGTAGTTCAGCAGAGCGTCGAACCAGACGTAGACGACGTGTGATTGGTCCCAGGGCACCTTGATGCCCCAGTCAAAGCTCGAGCGGGAGATCGACAGGTCGGAAAGGCCGCGCTTGACAAAGGACATGACCTCATTTCGCGCCGCCTCCGGCTGCACGAAATTGGGGTTCTCTTCGTACAAAGCAAGCAACCGGTCAGCGAAGGCGCTCATCTTGAAGAAGTAGTTCTTCTCGTGCAGCAGCTCGACCGGCTTCGAGTGGATCGCGCAGACCGGCTGGCCGACGTACTCACCGGTGCCGTCGACGAGGTCGGTGGCCTGCTTGTACTCTTCGCAACCGACGCAGTAGTACCCCTCATACTCGCCGGTGTAGATGTGACCCTCATCGTGCAGGTGCTGGAGAAACTTCTGCGCGTTCACCTCGTGGCGTTCGTCAGTCGTGCGGATGAAGTCGTCGTTATTGATATTGACGGTCTCCAGCAGCGGCTTCCAGGCCGTTTCAACCAAACGGTCGGCCCATTCCTTGGGCGTGACGCCGTTGGCGATCGCCGTGCGCAGAATCTTCTGGCCGTGTTCGTCGGTGCCGGTGAGCAGCCAGGCGTCATCACCCGACTGCCGGTGCCAGCGCGCGAGAACGTCGGCCGCAACCTCCGTGTAGGCGTGCCCGATGTGCGGCACATCATTCACGTAGAAAATGGGCGTGGTGATGTAGAAAGAACCTGCGGACATGCGTTCATCTTATGCGGCGAGCGCTTATGGTCTGGCCCGGTTACGCCCGGGGGTGTCGGATCAGCCGAGCGGAAAGGCCGAACGGTCGGGTTTCGGCAGCGGCGCGCCCGTCCTGGCCTGCAGGGCGTGCTCGTAGAGTTCACGCTTGCCGAGCCCGCTGGCGGCCGACACGTCAGCCGCAGCGTCTTTCAAACGGATGCCGCCGGCCACCAGCTGCAGCACCTCCGCTACCCCCGTGGCTAGGTCCAAAACCCGCACTTCGGCGCCCGCAACGACGATACAGATTTCGCCGCGCACCCCCTCAGCCGCCCACTCGGCCAGTTCGCTCGCCGAGCCCCGTTTGACCTCTTCGAAGAACTTGGTCAATTCCCGGCACACCACGACTCGGCGGTCAGCGCCGAGCGTTGCGGCCAGATCGGTCAGTGAGTCGGCGAGCCGGTTGGGCGATTCAAAGAACACCATGGTGCGACGTTCAGCAGCGAGCTCGCGCAGCAGTTTGACCCGCTCGCCGTGCTTGCGCGGCAGAAACCCCTCGAAGGTGAACCGGTCCGTCGGAAGCCCCGAGACGGCAAGGGCGGTCAGTACAGCCGAGGGTCCCGGCAGGGCCGTGACCTGCACGCCAGCCGCGGCCGCGGCATCCACTAAGTGAAAACCCGGGTCAGAAACGGTGGGCATGCCGGCGTCGCTGAGCACCAGAATGTCGACATCGCGGGCCAGTTCGACGAGTTCGGCTGCCTTGCCGCGTTCGTTGTGGTCGTGCAAGGCAATGAGTCTTGGCCGATTTTCGATTCCGAGGGCCTTGAGCAGGTGCACGGTGACGCGAGTGTCCTCGGCCGCCACGATGGTGATCGTACTCAGGGTCTCGATGAGGCGCCGGGAAGCGTCGCCGAGGTTTCCGATCGGGGTGGCAGCAAGGATGATCATGCTGCAATTCTCGCAGCACCAGCCGAACATTCGTTCTTCGCTCGCTCTGTACGATGGTGACGTGCTCGCTACTAGTCGATGGGTTCGCTGGGGCAGCCACCTCGCCGTAGTACTGCTGGCCGCTGCGTTGCGTTTGTGGAACCTCGGCCTGCCACACGCGCTCGTGTTCGACGAAACCTTCTATGTGAAGGACGCCTGGAGCCTGTTCAACAACGGCTACGAATCGACGTGGCCGATTGACGCCAACCCGCTGTTTGAAGCCGGGCAGACCGACATCTACACGTCGGATCCCTCTTTTGTAGTGCATCCGCCGCTCGGCAAGTGGCTGATCGCGCTCGGCATGAATCTGCTCGGCCCGGGCAATCCCTGGGGCTGGCGACTGGCGACGGTCGTGGTTGGGGTACTCGCGGTTGTGCTCATCATGCTCGTGGCGCAGAAACTGTTCCAGTCGCGATTACTCGCATTGGTCGCCGGTTTTCTACTCGCCATCGACGGGCATGCCATCGTCATGAGCCGCGTGGCGTTACTCGATAATTTCGTGATGTTCTTCGCCCTTCTCGGTTTCGGCGCCGTGTTGATGGACCGTGACTGGCACGCGACGCGTCTCGCGACCCGGCTCGCGGGTCGAAACAACCCCGGCTGGGGTCCCGCACTGTGGTGGCGGCCGTGGTTGCTCTCTGCCGGCCTCGCTTTTGGACTGACCAGTTCGGTGAAGTGGTCAGGCCTGTATTTTCTCGCCGCGTTCGGCATCTATCTCGTCGTCGTCGACGCCCTGGCCCGGCGTCGCAACGGCGTCTCATTCTGGCTCAGTGCTGCCATCCTCAAACAGGCCCCCGCCACGTTTCTGACTCTCGTTCCCATCGCCGGCGCCACGTTCTTAATCTCCTGGACCGGCTGGTTTGTCACCCGGGGCGGTTACTACCGCGATTGGGCTGACGGGGTGGGCGCCGCCTGGACCGGACCACTGGCGTGGGTGCCGCACACGCTCCAAAGCTTCTGGCACTACCAGGCCGCTGCCTACACCTATCACGTGGGGCTGGCCACACCGCATCCGTATCAGGCGAACCCACTCACCTGGCTGTTCATGATTCGGCCAACCAGCATGTATTACCGAGGCGTGGACTCGGGGGAATTCGGCTGTCAGTTTCAGACCTGCTCTGAGGCCATCACCTCCGTCGGCAACCCGCTGATCTGGTGGGCCGCCACGGTGGCCGTGTTCTACCTCGTCTACCGACTCGCCCGGTATCGCGAGTGGCGGGTCGGCTTCATCCTGATGGGCATGATCGCCGGTTATCTGCCGTGGCTGATGTATTTGAACCGCACGGTCTTCCAGTTCTACACGATCGCCTTCGAGCCATACCTTCTGCTTGGCCTCACCTTCGTCATCGGGCTGCTCCTCAAGCGAATTCCCGACCAGGCGCGGTCACGACGCAGGCATTCAGCACATACGCAGGTGCCGGAATATGACCCCCAACCGCAGGCGGGCGCCGTCACCGCGGTGGCCGTGGGGCTGGGCGTTGCGCTGCTGGTTACGGCATTTTTCTTCCCGGTTTGGACCGGAATGCAGACTTCCTTCGCGTTTTGGCAACTCCACATTTGGATGCCGGGTTGGCGATAGATCGGTCAGATACATTCCATTTTTGGCATATAATGACTGAGAAAAACGTGTGAATTGTGAGCGAACGGGGAGTTCGCGACCGTAGACTGGCCGCTATCTGCTCCACGAGTAATTGCTCACTTCCCGGCTGAGAAGTCCCGAACGCTGAGAATTCTAAGCTCAGGAAGGCCTCATGTCGGAAGCACTAGCCGCACCCTCGGTCCGCATCATTAGGACCCGGCCGGGTGGAGACACGAAAAACCCCACCACAGAATATTCAGCGCTCCTGCACACCGTGCGCAATCTCGGCCTTCTCGGCCGCCGCACCGGTTTCTACTGGCTGGTTTTCTCTATTCTCGTGGCCGCCACCCTCGGCGCTGCCGTCGGATTCGTGCTGCTGGGAGACACCTGGTACCAGTTGATCATCGCCGCCGCGCTGGGCCTCATCTTCACCCAGTTCGCTTTCCTCGCCCACGAAGCCTCACACCGCGCAGTCTTCACCTCCGGCAAAGCCAACGACCGAGCGGGCCGCGTTCTCGCCAACCTCTTCGTCGGCATCAGCTACGCCTGGTGGATGACCAAGCACAGCCGTCACCACGCCCAGCCGAACGTCATTGGCAAAGACCCCGACATCGAACCAGACTTCATCGTCTTCCGGGAAGAAGACGCCAAGAAAGTCAGCCGGCTCGGTGCCATCATCACTCGCAAGCAGGGCTACTTCTTCTTCCCGCTATTGATGTTCGAAGGCATCAATCTGCACATCCAGGGCTTCAAAACCGTCTTCGGCAAGAACAAGGTCAGCGAGCGCTGGGTTGAGATCACGATGCTCGTGACGCGCATCATCGCCTACTTCGCCGTCATCTTCTACTTCCTACCGCTCGGCATGGCGTTCGCCTTCGTCGGGGTGCAGATGGCGGTATTCGGCGTCTACATGGGGGCGTCTTTCGCTCCGAACCACAAGGGCATGCCGCAGCTACCGGCCGAAAGCAAGGTCGACTTTCTGCGCCGCCAGGTGCTGACCAGCCGTAACATTCGCGGAGGCACCTTCATCGACCACTACATGGGCGGTCTCAATTACCAGATCGAGCACCACCTGTTTCCGAACATGGCCCGTCCCCACCTGCGTAAGGCCCAGGAGATCGCCAAGGAGTACTGTCTCTCCCACGACGTGAAATACACCGAGACAGGCGTCTTCGAGAGCTACGGCATCGTCATCGCCTACCTCAACAGGGTCGGTCTCGCCGCTCGAGACCCGTTCGATTGCCCGATCGTTCAGCGCTTCCGCACGCACTAGGCCGCCGCAATCATCGTCGGGCCGTCTCTCTTCGGAGAGGCGGCCTTTTTTATTTTGTGGGTATTCGGGTATTGGTATCCATGCCGGGGTGAAGTTGTTAGTATGAAGGTCCTGCGACTCGGGTCGTCGGTACCGATAGGTGTCAGTCAGTGCCGAAACCGTCGGCATCTCTAAGGGGATTTTTGTGGCAGGTCGCACCGAGCTTGGTCTGATCGGATTGACGGGTATCGTTCTGGCCGTCGGGCTGGTTGTCGTTCTCTCGCCATCAGCGAGCGCCGACACCTCCTCCGACACGATCAGCTCGGCGATTCTCGGCGGAGCACTCTCGGCCGTCGTCTCTGCACCATCCCAGATGACCCCCGTCGTTCTGGATGGGCGCTCGGGCCACACCTCGGTCGGCAGCCCCGCCCAATGGACCATCACGAACGGTCGCGGCTCCAGCGCAGCGTGGAGCCTGTCGGTGAGTGCCACTGACTTCACGAGCGCGCCGGGCACGCTCGACACCATCGAGCGCACCGTTGCCGTGGAGAACCTGACCATCACGCCCGGAATCGTCACCGCCCTCTCCAGGGAGGGTGCCGATGCTGCTCCCACGACCGAGCCCGTCGCTGTCTCCGGCCGGCCGCAGGCCCTGGTCTGGACCAGCACCCTCGGCAAAGGCACGTTTACCCTGACGCCCGAGTTCAGCCTGAGCGTTCCGCCCAACGCTTACCGATCGAATTTTTCGGGCGTGATCGACGGATCCGTGGTGAATCCCTTCGTCTCGATTCTGACCTTCACGATCGCCTGACGCGGTCCTGCGCCAATCTTGAGGCAATACTGACTCACTCGCTCGCCACTAGCGCCAGTCCCCGTGTGAGGATGGCGGTATCACCTCTTTCAGGGGTCAAGCCCGAAACCAAAAAAGGTCCACCCCATGCCACCCCGCTCCACCACAGAACGTCGCCCAACGAACGCCGCTCCGGCCGCATCTTCGTCGAACCTCTGGACTGCGCGCACCCGGCTGCTGCTCCGCCTCGCGCTCCTCGTGACCGTCGCAGTGCTGGCCCCGGTTCTGACAACCCTCGTCGTTGCTGCGCCGGCGGTCGCTATCGACGACGGAACCCTCGGCATCCGCCCAGAACTAGAATCAGACTTCTTTCACATCAATCTCGCACCCGGTGCCGCAACCGAGGCCAACGCGATCGTCAGCAACCACACGGATGCCCCAGTCACGCTTCTGAACTACGCGGTCGACGGGCAGAGCACTGAGCAAGGCGCCTTCGCCCTTGCCGCGCAGGCCGACGCGCAGACGGCGGTGGGCAGTTGGGTCACCCTCGGTGCCGATTCGATCACCATCCCGGCGGACTCCGACCTCACCGTGCCGTTTCGGCTAAGCGTTCCCCTGACCGCCACGCCCGGTGACTATGCCGGCGGGATCATCATCCAGAGCCCGCCCATCCAGGGTGATACGACTACGTCCGACGGCGATGCGGCACTGCGACTGGATGTGATCCAGCGTCAAGGCGTGCGGATTTACCTCACCGTGGCCGGTACCGCGACGACCCAGCTCAACCACGGCGCCCTGAGCTGGGAGCGCTCCGGCGACGCGGTAACGTTCACCCTCCCCATCCAGAACACCGGCAACACCATCCTTTATCCCACCGCCGGACTGAGCCTGAACAGCGTGATCGGCGCCACGACCGAGCTGCAATTCGGGGCGCCAGAGAGCATCCTCCCCGGTTCCACCCTCAACCTCGAGGCGACGCTGCCCCAGGCTGCGTTCATCCAACTCGGCAGTGCCGACGCCCAGCTGGTTTCCGACGCCGGTACCCAGCAGATCAGCGCCTCCTTCAACTACGTGCCGTGGTGGATCATCGGCATCATTCTGCTGCTCGTGCTGGCGATCACGTTCGCCGTCTGGCGCGTGACCCTGTTCGTAGGACGCGCGCGTCGCGCGCTCGCCCAGGTTGCAAGGGCCGTGCCCGCCGCTTCGAACGACCTGGGAGACCACGCAGGGAAAAACACTGCCGATCCCGCAGATTCAGACACCGACGCACCCCTGCGTCGACCACGGCGATGACCGCCGCCCCTTCACTCCGTCGACGCTCACTACGCGCCGGAGGTCGCCGAACACACCTCATCGCCCTCCCGGCGCTCACGATTCTGCTGCTGCTCTCCGGCTTGCTCGAGTCACAGCCTCCGGCGCAGGCCGCCACAGCATCGGTTGACCTCAAAACGGCTGGCAGCTACTCCGTGCTCGCCACCGACGCCATTGCGAGCACCGGCAACACCGCACTGAGCGGCAATGCCGGAACCAGCCCTGGTACAGCGATCACCGGGTTTCCGCCCGGAATCTTAGCCGGCAACATCCACGCGGGCGACGGCCACGCGATGGCAGCCCAGGTCGACCTCGCCCAGGCCTACTCTGATGCTGCGGGCCGCGGGCCAACCGGCACCCTCTCCGGAGATCTCGCCGGCCGCACTCTCACCGCTGGCGTCTATAAATCCAACGCCGCCCTCACCGTGAGTACTACCCTCACCCTCGACGCCCAGAATGACCCCACCGCAGTGTTCATCTTTCAAATCGACGCGGCGTTCGACACTGCGGCGGCCAGCAGCATCGTGCTCGCCAACGGCGCCCAGGCTTCGAACGTGTTTTGGCAGGTTGTCGGCGCGGTAACACTCGGCACGGCCTCCTCGTTCAGCGGAAACGTACTCGGATTCGGCGCTATATCCATCGGGGCTGGCACGACGTTCATCGGCCGAGCATTGACCACAAGCGGTGCCATCACGATGGCCAGAAACATCTTCATGACCGAACCACCGCTCAACCTGCGCACTGCCGGCAGTTATTCGGTACTGGCCGGGATATCCGTTCTGAATTCCGGAGGAACGACCCTCAGCGGTAACCTCGGAGTGAGCCCGGGCACGGGCGTGACCGGCTTCCCGCCCGGCCTGGTCACCGGTAGCACTCAACGAGGAACGGCCGAGAGCGCCCAAGCCCAGCTCGATCTGCAGTCCGCCATCGACGAGGCCAGCGCCCGCCAGCCCACCACCGCGCTGAGCGGCAATCTGGGTGGTCAAACCTACAAAGCCGGCGTCTACGCCGCACCTGGCGCTCTGACTCTCAGCTCGTCGGTGACCCTGAACGGGCAGGGCAACCCGAACGCCGTCTTCATCTTCCAGCTCGACAGCACCCTCACCACGAGCGCTGGTAGCAGCGTACGCCTGATCAATGGCGCGCAGCCGTCCCGGGTGTTCTGGCAGGTCGATGGCGTGGTGCAGATCGGTTCATCGTCGTCGATCTCCGGCATTATTCTCGGCCAGGACGCCATCAACGTGGGCACCAATTCGAGTTTTACCGGCCGAGCCCTCACCCGCAACGGGTCCGTCACGCTTGGCAGCAACACATTCACGACGGATCCGGAGGTCGATCTCGGACGCGCGAGCACCTACGCGATCCTCGCGACCACCTCGGTCGCCAACACCGGAGACTCGTCGTTCGAGGGGGACATCGGCGTAAGCCCGGGAACGTCGGTCACCGGGTTTCCGCCCGACGTAGTCACCGGCACCATCCACGGCGGCGATGCTGCCGCGGCCGCTGCACAGGTCGACCTCGCTGCAGCGTACAAGGATGCCGCGGCGAGGCCAGCGAGCGGCACCATTATCGGCGATCTGGCTGGCCGCACACTCACCTCCGGGGTCTATAAGGCTGCTGCCGCCCTCGCCATCAGTACCACGCTCACCCTCGATGGACAGGGCAACCCGAACGCCATCTTCATCATCCAAGTGAATGCCGCCTTCAACACGGGTGCCGGCAGCAGCGTCGTACTGACCAACGGGGCACAAGCGTCGCGGGTCTATTGGCAGGTGGCCGGGGCTGTGTCGCTGGGGGCGGCATCCGCGTTTACCGGAACGATCATCGGCATGGCGGCGATCTCGATCGGACCCGGCGTCAGCTACCTCGGACGCGCGCTAACCGCCAACGGCGCCGTCAGCGTGGGCACGGCGAGTTTCACCAGTCCCGCGCCAACCGTCGGTGACCTCACCGCGACCACCGCGGGCGCGACGCTTTCAGCGGTGACCCTTCTCGGCACCCAACCGCAGCTCGCCACGGGTGTCTCGAGCCTGTGGACCATCATCGATGCGCGCGGCACCGGAGCTGCGTGGACCCTCTCGGTGAGCGCCACCACGCCGACCAGCGCCGCCGGCACGGTCGAAACCCAAGACCGAGTCCTTCCCGTGAACAACCTGAGCATAGCCCCTGGCACCATCAGTACCGGCCCCAATACCGATGCCGCGACCGATATCACGGCACCGACGCTTGCGCTGTCGACCAGCCCGCAGACCCTGGTTGCTACAACCGGCCCACACCGGGGCACCTACCTGCTGACGCCGACGTACAGCCTGATTATTCCCTCCAACGCGTACCGGTCGAACTACTCGGGCGCCATCGAAAACTCTCCGATGAACCCCTACGTGACGGTTCTCACTTTCACCATTTCGTAGAGCCTCGCGGCCTGTGCTAAGCCCCATCCTGGGCATTGCGCCAACCTTGAGCTAACGCTGATTCAACCCTGCGCGACGAACCACCAATTTGCGCGGCCCCCGTGTGAGGATTGATTCATCGCCACCGGAACTCGTTTACAACGGATAACGAGTTCGGTTCACCGCCTGCGATATCCGTTTCTCCCACACTTTCGTGGACACGCTATTTGGCGTGCTCGCGCCACCAGTAGCAACCCAGAGGACACACCATGCGCACTCTCACCAAGACCGCCGGAATCATCGTCGCCACCGGCATCCTGTTCAGTGTGGCTCTCTCCCCGGCCCAGGCCGACACTGACACCGTAAACGCGACCATCAGCGGCGGCAGCCTTACCGCCGACCCGACCGCGCCCAACGCGATGAGCGCTGTCGTTCTCGACGGAGTCAACGCGCAGGCATCCACCGGAACCGCGCCCCTGTGGACCATCACCAACGCTCGCGGCACGAACAGCGCCTGGTCTTTGTCGGCCAGCGCTACCGACTTCGTCAGCGCAGCAGGTACCGTCGACACGACCGCCCGCACCCTGCCGGCCTCCAACCTTGTCATCACGCCGGGCACCATCACCGCCGGCACCGGTTCCGACGCGGCGCCGACAGTCGGGGCCGTCACCGTCAGCAATGTCGCCCAGTCTCTGGTCTACACCACGACCCTCGGCAAGGGCACCTTCACCCTCGCCCCGACCTTCGACCTGAGCGTCCCGGCCAACACCTTCCGCTCCAACTTCTCGGGCGCGGTCGGCGTCACCGCCGTCAACCCCTACGTGTCGACCATCACGTTCACCATCGCCTAGCGACCGTTCTCGCCGGGTCCCCGGCTGGACCTCTCGGGTAGCGCCTCGCACTTTACGGTGCGGGGCGTTTGGGGTTGAGCGCCGTGGTGAATCCCGGTCTCGTTCCCTGCCCACCACGTCCGGGTACCGTACGATGAAGACCGTGACAGCGTACGTCTCAGCCCTGGACCTGTTTTCCATTGGAATCGGCCCTTCCAGTTCCCACACGGTGGGCCCGATGCGTGCTGCGCGCCTATTCGCCGAAGACCTCGTGGCGACCGGGCGCCTCAATGCGGTGGGGCGCATCCGCTGCTCACTGTTTGGGTCTCTGGGGTCAACCGGTCTCGGCCACGGTACGCCCGATGCCGTGCTCGCCGGATTGACCGGCCTGCGCCCGGAAACCTGCGACCCCAATCAGGTGCGCGCCGCCTGGTCTGGTATCCAAGACGGTGCCAACCTGACCCTGCTCGGTGGGCGCAGCATTCCTATCCATTCCGACGACGTGCACTTTGAGCCTCGCACACGCCTACCTGGGCACCCGAACGCGCTCACGCTGTCCGCCTATGCGACCGACAGCAGGGCAGATTCCCTTCCTCTCCTCGAGGAAACCTTCTATTCGATCGGTGGCGGGTTCATCCGCCGGGGCACCGAACGCTCGAGCGCCCAGACCCGCGTCACCCAGCCGCTCCCCTACGATTCCAGCGCACAGCTGCTCGCCCTGTGCGAAGCCCATAACTTGTCGATCTGCGAGGTCGCCCGCTGTAACGAGGAAGCGATTCACGGCGCCGCAGTGCTCGACGAGGGACTCGACGCCATCTGGAAGGCCATGCATACCTGCGTGGAGGCCGGACTCAGCACCACCGGCGTGCTGCCGGGCGGCCTCAACGTCAAACGCCGGGCATCCGCGGTACGTATCCGCTTGGAAGAATATGACGGGTTGGCCCTGTGCGACCATGACACGTCAACAGAATGGCTGCACGCCTTCGCGCTCGCCGTCAATGAGGAGAACGCGGCAGGCGGGAGAGTCGTCACCGCGCCGACGAACGGGGCGGCCGGCATCATTCCCGCCGTCGGCCATTACTACCTGCGTTTCGTTCCGGGGGCGGATGCTGCCGGTATTCGTCAGTACCTGCTCACAGCCGTCGCCATCGGCTCCCTGGTGAAGGCCAACGCCTCGATCTCAGGGGCGGAGGGCGGTTGCCAGGCTGAGGTCGGAGCCGCGTGCGCAATGGCTTCTGGCGCACTCTGCGCCGTGCTCGGCGGAACGCCGCGTCAGGTCGAGAATGCGGCAGAGATCGCCATGGAACATCACCTCGGGCTCACCTGCGACCCGGTCGGCGGGCTCGTGCAGGTTCCCTGCATCGAGCGCAACGCGATCGCCTCGTCGACGGCGGTGTCGGCGGCACGGCTGGCGCTGCACGGCGACGGAACACACCTGGTTTCACTCGACACCGTAATCGAGACAATGCGGCAGACCGGACTCGACATGATGACGAAGTATAAGGAAACCAGCGAGGGCGGGCTCGCGGTCAACGTCATCGAATGTTGAGCGCAACACCCCGAACGGGGGTAACCGACTCGGTCGAGCCACCACGCGTTCAGCCTAAGCTGACTGAGTGCGCGCATAGACGCGGTCACAGCGTGTCTTAGAAAGCAGGGTTGAACCATTCGCAGCTCACTCGTACGTCGCCCGTGGGGCATCATCGTTACCGCTGTCCTACTCGTGGCGGTGGCTGGCTGTGCCGGTGAACCTGCTCCGGCCGTGACTGTGACGATCACCCCGACCGTGCCCCCCAAGCCCACCCCAAGCCCCACGCCGACGCCGACACCAACGCCGGTTCCCACCGAAGAGCCGGCACTTATTCCCAACCCGACGGTTCCCGACCTCGTTCCCAACGCGGAGCCCGTGCCCCTGCCGCAGGGACCCGCCGCCGACCAGGGCAGCACACCGGGTGCCCGCGGCACAACGACCGCTGACGGCGCGGGGGCCCTGCTCACCTATACGGTCGTCGAGGGCGACGCGTTCTTCGACATCGCCCAACGATTCAACGTTCCGGTTCAACTCATGCTCACCATGAACCCCTCGGTTCCCGGGCTCGGCGAGAACATCTATATCAAGCAGATCATCAACCTGGACTGGACCACCACCCGGTAGCCGCTATGTCGCCCGATGACGCCGGATGTCGCCGGATGACTCGCCCGGGCACCGGTTCTGCCCCGTGTCGGCGGCCGGCGCTAGCCTTGTGTCATGAATTCTCCCGTTTCCTCGTCGCCCGTCGTCTCCACGCAATGGCTGGCCGATCATCTCGGTTCTGACCACCTCGTCATTCTCGACGCCACCGTGCTCGCGCTCGCACCTTCAGATTCCGGGCCGCGCTACCTCAGCGGGCGTGACGACTACCTCACCAAGGGGCACATTCCCGGAGCGGTGTTCGCTGACCTGTTCGATGTCTTCTCGGACCCAGCGGGCGAATTCGATTTCTCCCGGCCGAGCGCCGCTCTGTTTGAGGCGGCCGCGGCATCCGTCGGAATCGACAACACCACGACCGTCGTCGTTTACGATGCCGTGGTGGGACAGTGGGCTGCCCGCATCTGGTGGCTGTTTCGCGCCTTCGGCTACGACGATGTCGCCGTGCTCGACGGCGGTCTCACCAAGTGGCACGCCGAGACCCGCCCGTTCGCCACCGGCGGAACGCGACCACGGGTCGTCAGCGGCTTCACGGCCACCCCGCGTCCCGAGCTGTGGGTCGACAAGAGCTTCGTCGAGTCGATCGTCGCCGGCAAAGCGGATGCCGCCCTGGTCTGCGCCGTTCCGCCGGCGGAATTCGCCGGCACGGCCGGGTCACGCCCGCGTGTCGGACACATACCCGGCAGCGTCAACCTACCGGCCGGCAGGCTCGTCGACCCCGCCACGAATACGTTCCTGCGCGGCGACCAGCTCCAGGCAGCGGTCGCCCCATCCGTGGCGGCGTCGGCATCTGCGGCGTCGGGCCACCTGGTGACTTACTGCGGTGGCGGAATCGCCGCAGCCGCGAGCGCCCTCGCTCTCATCCGTGCCGGCAACGAGCACGTCTCCATCTACGACGGTTCCCTCAATGAGTGGGCCGCAGATGCATCCGCTCCGCTCCGCGCGCCCGGCGTGTAGCGCCGCGATCTCTGGGGGCGGTAAGCGCTACAACCGGTTGACACCGGTCACGCGCACGACAGCCGCGCCGAGTTCATCGGAGTCGGCGAGGTTCACGCGCGCGCTGATCCCCCAGTCATGGTCACCGGCCGGGTCGTCGATGATCTGGCGCACGGTCCATTCCTCGGCCCCCTCCTCGATGATGAGCAGGTCAGAACTGCGGGCGTTACCGCCGGTGAGTATCTCGTCATGCTCCGCGAAGTAGCCATCCATCGCTTCAGCCCAGACATCATCCGAGTAGCCGTGCTCCCGGTCGAGCTCGCCGAGCTCGTCGTAGTGTTCCAAGGCGGCGAGCTGCACCCGGCGGAACAGTTCGTTGCGCACCAGGATACGAAAAGCTCGCACGTTGGTGGTGAGTCGACGCGGCGGCGGAGGCAGAATCGTGTGCGCTTCTGCCTCGTGCGCAGCAAGATCGGGGTGCAGCAGTTCTTCCCACTCGTCGAGCAGGCTCGAGTCCACCTGACGAACGAGCTCACCGAGCCATTCGATCAGGTCGAGCAGGTCTTCGTTCTTTGCCTCGTCGGGAATGGTCTGCCGGGCGGCCCGATACGCGTCCGACAGGTAGCGCAACACGACGCCCTCGCTGCGGGCGAGCTTGTAGAACGCGATGAACTCGCCAAATGACATGGCCCTCTCATACATATCGCGCACGACGGACTTGGGCTTGAGTTCAAAGTCGGCGATCCACGGCTGGGAAGCCTTATAGGTGTCGAAGGTGTAATTCAGCAATTCTTCGAGCGGCTTGGGGTGCGTGATCTCCTCGAGCAGCGCCATCCGCTCGTCGTATTCGATGCCCTCACGCTTCATCGCGTTCACGGCCTCGCCGCGGGCGGCGAATTGCTGCCCCATGAGCACCGGCCGCGGGTCGTCGAGGGTTGACTCCAGAATCGAAATCATGTCGAGCGAGTAGGTGGGCGCTTCCGGGTCGAGCAGTTCGAACGCGGCCAGCGCAAACGGCGACAGCGGCTGGTTGAGCGCAAAGTTCGCCTGCAGGTCGACGGTCAAACGGATGCTGCCGCTCGCGCCCTGCTCCACGATTCCGGCTTCGCGCAGGGTCTTGTAGATACCCAGGGCGCGCCGGGCCAAAACCAGTTGACGCTTCCAGGGCTCGTGGTTGTCAAAGACGAGGGAATGCACATGGGCGAAGGCATCGCCGCCGCGGCCGATCACATTGATGAGCATCGCGGCGGTCATCTGCATGCTCGACGAGAGGGTTTCGGGTTCAGCGTCGACCAGCCGGCGGAAGCTCGGTTCGCCCCAGGACACAAAACCGTCCGGCGCCTTCTTGCGCACGATTTTGCGCTTCTTCTTCGGGTCATCGCCGGCTTTCTCGATGGCCTTGAGATTGTCACTCTCGTGCTCGGGCGCCTGAATGACCACCGTTCCTGCGGTGTCATAGCCGGCCCGCCCAGCCCGGCCCGCGATCTGGTGAAACTCGCGCACGTTCACCTGGCGCATTTTCACACCATCATATTTGGTGAGGGCGGTGAACAGCACGGTGCGAATGGGCACATTGATGCCGACGCCGAGGGTGTCTGTGCCGCAGATCACGCGCAGGTAGCCGCGCTGCGCGAGCTGCTCCACCAGGCGGCGGTATTTCGGCAGCATGCCGGCATGGTGCACACCGATTCCCATGCGGATCAGCCGGGACAGGGTCTTGCCGAAACTGGTGGTGAACCGAAACTCGCCGATTAGCTCGGCAATGACGTCACGCTGCTCCCGGGAGGCCACCTTTGCGCTCGCGAGAGCTTGAGCACGTTCCAGTGCAGCCGCCTGAGAGAAGTGCACGATGTAGACCGGCGCTTTGTCGGTGTGCAGCAGCTCTTCAACCGTTTCGTGCACCGGGGTCTGCTCGTAGTAATAGCTGAGCGGAACCGGGCGCTCCACTCCGGTGACGACCGCGGTGGGCCGCCCGGTTCGCCGGGTCAGGTCATCGCTGATGAATTTCACGTCGCCGAGTGTGGCCGACATGAGGATGAACTGTACCCGTGGCAACAGCAGCAGGGGAACCTGCCAAGCCCAGCCGCGCTCCGGGTCCCCGTAGAAATGGAATTCATCCATAACGACGAGGTCGACCTCGGTGTCTTCGCCGTTCCTCAGCGCGAGATTGGCGAGAATCTCGGCGGTGCAGCAGATGATTGGGGCGTCGGCGTTGACGCTCGAGTCCCCGGTCATCATGCCGACGTTCTCAGCCCCGAAAGTTTCGACCAGGGAGAAGAACTTCTCACTCACGAGAGCCTTGATCGGCGCGGTGTAGAAGCTGCGTTTACCGGCGGAGAGTGCCGCGAAATGAGCTCCGACGGCCACGAGCGATTTGCCGGTTCCCGTCGGTGTGCTCAGGATGAGGTTGGCCCCCGAGACGATCTCGATGACCGCTTCCTCCTGCGCCGGGTACAGGGTGAGGCCCTGTTCGGTCGCCCAGGTTTCAAACGCCTCGAAGAGAACGTCGGGGTCGGTTTCGTTTTCGAGGCGCGCAAGCAGAGACATAGTCCCTCAAGACTGCACTACTTCGCACCGTGTCTTCGACTCCGCCGCTTCTCGTCTTTTCCACTGTCACAGTTCGCCGCACGCCGGCTCGGCCATCGCGCATAACTCCTGCAATTCGCGAGCCGCCTGAACACTCGGCGCGAAAAGTCGGGCAGGTCCGGAGCCTCGCCCCCAAATTGCAGGAGTTATGCGCAGTCAATGGCCAGTCTGGTGCCCATTTGGATGGCCGGTGCAATTTGTCGAATTGGCCACCCAGCCGAACCGCAAGAATATTGCGGATGTCTGACGAAACCCGCCGAGGCCCCTGGCCGGGTGGCACTCACAGTCGCCCGTTCTAGGCTGGTGACATGGTCTACGTCACTCCTGACACTGCGGTTGCTCCGCCACACCGTGCTCAGGCACTTTGGCGCCCGGCGGCCGCCGGTCTGGCCGCCGCCCTTGCCGGTCTCGGTGTCGCCGAGTTGACCGCGGCCTGGATCGCCCCCGGCGCGAGCCCGGTGCTGACGGTCGGTATCCTTGTCATCGACATCGTTCCGGCCGTCGTCAAGGACCTCGTCATCGGCTTGTTCGGCACGGCCGACAAGATCGTGCTGATCGTGACCATCGTGCTCGTGCTCCTCTTGGTCGCGGCTCTGGCCGGCATTCTCGAGAGTCGGCGCCCGCCATTCGGCCGCCTGCTGGTGGTGCTCATCGGCGCGATCGCCCTGTTCGCGGCGCTCTCCCGTTCGAGCGCCTCTACCCTCGACGCGGTCCCAGCCGTCGTGGCCATGGGCGTCGCAGCCATCGCGCTGACCTTTCTCACGACCAGACTGCCCGTCGATCACCGCACCGGGCACGCCGCCACGGCATCGGCGCCGGACCTGGTGCCGGCACGCCTCGACGGCAGCGGCCCAGGCCGTCGCCGCTTCCTCGTCTACACCGCAATCACCGCAGGCATCGGCCTGCTGGCCCTGGCCGGCGCACAGTTCAGTGCCGCAGCCACCCGGGCAGCGGATGCCGCGCGCGCGCTCTTCACGCTGCCCACGCCATCCGTTCGCGCCGCCGCCATTCCGGCCGGGGCGAGCCTCGACGTAGCAGGGATCACCCCGCTGATCACCCCGAACGCCGACTTCTACCGCATCGACACCGCCTTGAGCGTGCCGCGCATCGACCCGACCACTTGGCGGCTGAAGGTCACCGGCATGGTCGAGAACGAGGTCGAGATCGATTTCGCCGAGTTGCTCGCCCTGCCGCTTGAAGAGAGCACGACCACGTTGGCCTGCGTGTCGAACTACGTCGGCGGCGACCTGATCGGCACCGCTACCTGGCTCGGCTACCCGATTCGCGCGCTGCTGGCTCGGGCCAAGCCCACGGATGGTGCCGATATGGTGCTCTCGACCAGCCAGGACGGCTTCACCGCCGGCACCCCGATCGAGGCGCTTACCGACGGCCGCAACGCCATTCTCGCCGTCGGCATGAACGGCGAACCGCTCCCCCTCGAACATGGGTATCCGGTGCGCATGGTCGTGCCCGGCTTGTACGGCTATGTGTCGGCGACGAAATGGGTCGTCGAACTCAAACTCACCCGGTTCGACCAGGAGCAGGGCTATTGGACGCCGCGCGGTTGGTCAGCACAAGGACCGGTCAAGCTCTCCTCCCGCATCGACGTGCCCCGCCAGGGGACCTCGGTACCCGCCGGGTCGGTCGTCATTGCCGGTGTGGCCTGGTCGCAGCAGGTGGGGATCAGCGCGGTCGCCGTGCAGATCGACGACGGGCCCTGGCAGGACGCCACCCTCGCGGACGCGATCTCGGTCGATACCTGGCGTCAGTGGGCCTACACCTGGGACAACGCGGGCGCGGGCGACCACACCATCACGGTGCGGGCAACGGATGCCGCGGGCCTCGTGCAGACGTCGGCCACCGCCGACGTCGCCCCGGACGGCGCCACCGGACTGCATGAAATCTCGGTGTCCGTCTCGGCGTGACGTGCTGGGCGCAGGCGAGAACGTGTGCCCGGCCGCCAAACCAGTGATGATCGCGTCGATAGAACACCGTTGAGCGGATGCGGAGCGCTCACGCAGCCCCGCCGATCCCGCCGGGCAGAGGCGGTGCCCGCTCCCGTGCAGAACCAGCCGAGGCCTCGATGCACGGGGGCCTCGCCACGGCGGGGAGGTTTGGGCGTGGCCAGAACCTCCCCGTCAAACGTGTGCGGGAGTACCGCCACTGAGCGAGAGTCGTACCTCTCGGTCAGTGACGATACTCCCGCGCCAGGGAACGGTGTTGCCTAGCCGTTGGCCCCGCTGGTGTTGATGACACCGTTCACACCGGCCGGGAAGAACCCGCCCGACTTCACGGGCGCCGCATTGAGGTACGTGATGTTGAGCACCTGCGCTGCGCTGCGGCTGTAGACCAGGCCGTTGGCGTCGGTCGGTACCAGGTTGGCCTTCGACGCGTTACCAATACCCTGGTCAAGGTCGGTCGGGCCGTCGACGGCGTCGCGCAGATCGGAGATCTTCTGCGCGGTCGTGTACACCGAGGGAAGCGCGATACCGAGTGCGTACAGCGTGCTGCGGATGACGCCGGCGTGATAGGCCTCGACCGCGAGCAGCCCGGCGGCCGCTTCGAGGAATGTCTTGTTTGTGATCAGCGGCGCGGCGCCCTTGTACGCGGTGACTCCGACATCCTCGAAGATGAACGCCCCGAAGAGAAAGTTCGCTTCATTGGCGTACACGTCGAACTTCTGACCGGGCTTGACCAGACCGGCCGCCTGGGCAGCAGCCGTGAAGCTCGCGTCGAGGTTGATCTTGGGGCGAGACACCTTTGCGCTGCCCAGGGCGGACCGCAGGAAGGCCACGTGGGCCTTCTCGTCGGCGGCGATTTCATCGGCGTACTTCTTGATGATTGCGGTCTTGAAGTGCACCATACGACCGCCGGTCACACCGCCGCGCGTTCCGGTTCCCGTCGTCATGCTGTCGGGCAGCCCTTGGCCGGTTGTTGCCCGCAGGTAGAACTCGGCCTCGAGGTATTCGAGGTTGAGGGCGAAATTCAAAATGGCCGCATCGCTCGGCGCCTCTGCCGGGCCGGTGGATTCGGCAGCCAGTGCCGGGCTGCCGGTAGCGAGCACCGCTGCTCCTACACCGAAGCCGGCCACACCCGCCGCTCGCAGAAAGTTTCGGCGATCCGACGAATTCTCCGCGCTGCGATTGATGGCATTAGTGATAAACCCCTGATCAAACATTCCAGTTCTCCTGACGGTAAGTGAACGTTCCGGGTGTGCCTCAGTAACACCGGTAACGTACCCTCGCAAATCACTTCCATGTAAGGGTGGACAAAAGTCGTAAGCAAACGATAAGAATCATTTGCACTTTTGTGCATGTGAGGTTTTCGGAGCTTTTCAGGCGCGCCATCGAGCGCGCAGTCCCGGTGAAATCACCGAGTCGGAGCGATCAGAGATTAGAGCAGCAGGCCGTCTGCGCCGATTCGCGGCACTCGGCGGGCGACCCGGCGGTCGTGAAGCAGTGCAATTCCGTAGGCGGTGAAGTACAGCACCACCATCGGCACGGCGAGCAGGAACATGGACACGACATCGGCTGCCGGTGTCGCAATGGCCGTGAACAGGATGATCACCAGAATGGCCAGACGCCAGGATTTGATAATAGAGCTGGCGCTGATCACCCCGGCAAAGTTCAGCAGCACAATAAATACCGGCAGCACGAATGCGATCCCGATTGCGATCATCAGTTTGAGCACAAAGTCAAAGTAGTTTCCTGCATTGATCAGTGCGGCGTCCTGTTGCGGCGCGAAACTCGTCATGAGTTCAACCACGTGCGGCAGCACATACCAGCCCGACGCGCACCCGATCAGAAATAGCGGCACGGCGGAAAAAAAGAACCCGAAAGTGTATTGCTTCTCTTTGCGCGTCAGGCCGGGCATCAGAAAAGCAAAGACCTGATACAGCCACATCGGGCTCGATACGATCAGTCCGACGTAGAAAGAGATGCGCAGTTTGAGGTCGAAGGCACTCGTGATATCCGGGTAATTGATCTGGGCGTTGCGGTTCTGGGCGCGCACAATCGCGTAGATCGGCTCCCGCAGACCATCCCAGACGAAGCCCGAAAGAAACCAGCCGGCGATAGCACCGACGAGGATGCCCGCAGCGGCGAGAAAGAGTCGCTTGCGCAGCTCGAGCAGGTGCTGCCCAAGCGACATCTTTTTCTTGGCGGGCGCGGTGCGCACGCCCTCCACCACCACGATTGCCTAGGCTTTCGAGTTCGGCGTGCTGCTCGGGTCGGCGCGAGTACCATCGGCGCGAGCACTGTCGGCGCGAGTACCATCGGCGCGAGCACTGTCGGCGCGAGCACTGTCGGCCGAACTATCGGGCGTGCCGTCGTCGGTGCGTTCCGGGGTGATCTCACTCTTGAAAATCTTCATGGACTGACCGAGACTGCGGGCGAGCCCCGGCAGTTTCGGTGCTCCGAACAACAGCAGGATCACGACGAGAATTATTAGGAAATGCCATCCGGTCAGGTTGCTGAGCATGCGAATTCTCCCTCTAGTGAGTCGGTCGACCAGCAGTGTAACGGTCTCAGCGGAGATAAAACCGGGTAAACCTCATTTATTCTTCCCGTATCGGGTATTTCCGCACTCCTGCACACAGAATCCACGCTGTCAGGACGTCGCCCGGGACGTTGCGAAGCGTTCGAGAACCTCGCCGATACGCATTTTGCACCCGCCGCATCCGGTGCCGGCTCGGGTCGCTGCTCCGATACAGGCGACACTCGTGTTGCCGACCTCGGCTGATTCGGCAATGGCACCCACGGTGACGCCGTTGCACCAGCACACCGTCGCGCCCGGGTTGAAGGCGCCGCCGACCGAGGGCTCGTAGTCCGGCCCGTCGTAGCGCAGCAGCACTGAGCGGTCAGCCGGTAGTTCGCTGCCGCGCTCGAACAGTAGTGTCAGTTCGGCGGCGGTGCGCGGCATACCGACGCAGATGAAGCCCTCGAGAATCCCCTCACGGGTGACCATCTTCACATAGCGGCCGTGCTCGGGATCAGCCCACTGCGACACGTACAACGACGCTGCGTCACACGCGGCGGCATGACCATCGACCCCACGATCCCACGGGTCGGCTGCGGTGTTGCCGACCGACACAACCTCAATGCCCTCGGCTTTGAGCATCACCACGGCCGACGCCGCACCGATCAGGGCGTGGACCTCCCCCGTGCCCAGCACCTCGTTGCTGAACCGCCGGGCGAGCCAGTCGGCCTGGCGCCAGCCCGGCCCGATCAGACCGCTCGGGCCGCCGGTCGGCAGCGTTGTCGACTCACCGGCACGGCGGGCAGGTGCAACGTGGGCGCAGTCGCCGATCGCGTAGACGCGCGGATCGCCCCAGCTCTGCAGGTTCGAATCGACCAGGATTCCGGTCGAAACCGGCAGCCCGGCCAGCTGTGCCAGCTCGGTTCGAGCGCCGACTCCGCACGAAAGCAGCAGCAGGTCGCCGTGGATCTGCTTGCCGTCAGCGCAGATAAGAGCGTCGAACCGGTCTACGCCGTCGTCATCCTGGTGAAAGAGCAGGCTCTCAGCGCGGGAATGGTTGACCATGGTCACGCCCGCCCGTCGGGCGCTCTGCGCCAGTACGCTGCCGCCACCGCGGTCGAGGTTACGGTTCATGGGAATTTCCCCGTGGTAGACAACGCAGGCTTGCGCCCCGGCCGAAGCCGCGGCGAGCGCGATCTCCATGCCGAGCACGCCAGCGCCGAGCACGACGATGCGCTTGCCTGCGGTCACGGCCGCGAGTACCCGCTGGGCATCATCGAGGTCACGCAGCACGGTAACCCCGCGTGGAAGTGTGGCGCCGCCGGTATCGAGGGCAGCGGCATCCGCTGCCGGCATCTGCCGGTCACGATGCACCCGGATGATCCCATCCAGGGTGGGAATGTTGGCGCGGGCGCCGGTGGCGAGCACGAGCCGGTCATAGGTCAGCAAGGTGCCGTCGCTGAGCGATACAGCAGAGCGGCTGCGCAAAATCGCGGTGACGCTCACGCCGAGGTGCAGGTGGACACCGGCCTCGCGGGCGGCGAAGGTGTCGGTGATCTCGAGGCTGTCACGGTCGGCGTTGCCGACCGCGTGTTCGGCGATCAGCACTCGGTTGTAGGCGTCGGTGTTTTCGGCTCCGACCACGGTCAACGTGGCAGCGCCCCGGCGCACGAGCGGCAGGAGTTCTTCGACGAAGCGGGCCCCGACCGGACCGTAACCGACGAGCACGATGCGCTCAGGGTTGGGCGTTTGTGAGGTGCTTCGTTCAGACATTAGCGCCTGCTTTCACGAGTGCACGCACCCGAACGGTTGTCTTCTTGAACTCGGGCATGCCGCTCACCGGATCGGTCTCGTCGTCGGTCAGCAGGTTGGCGCGCTGGTCGCCACTAAAGTGAAACGGCAGAAAGACCGTATCAAAGCGCATGTCGGTGCTCACCTGTGCGCGGCAGCGCACCGTACCGCGGTCGTTGCTGACCTCGACCCAGGCCTCGTCACTGATTCCGAGATGCTCGGCGGTGGCCGGGTGGAGCTGCAGTCGGGCCTCCGGCTGGGCGTCGGAAAGCTCCCGCACCCGCCGGGTCTGGGTGCCACTCTGGTAATGCTCGAGCAGCCGGCCGGTGATGAGCGTCAGGGTGCCACCGACCTGGGCCGGCGCGCCGAGGCGGCGCGCCTCGACAACTACGAGGCGAGCCAGGCCGTCGGGGTGGGCGAAGCGGTCCAGAAACAGTCGCGGCGTACCAGTCGACCCGACCGGGTAGGGCCAGAACGCCGGTTCCTCGGTATCGAGCAGGGCATAGCTGAGGCCGGAGTAGTCGGCGAGTCCGCCCTTCGACGCCCGGCAGAGTTCGTCGAACACCTCGCTCGCCTGGGAGCTGAAGGTTCCGGCCGAGTCGAGGCGTCGCGCGAGCTCCTGCCAGATCCACAGTTCGCTGCGTACGCCCTCCGGCGCATCGACGGCGAGCCGGCGACGGATGACGCGGCCCTCGAGCGAGGTCATCGTGCCCTCTTCCTCGGCCCACTGCGTGACCGGCAGCACGACGTCGGCGAGCACCGCGGTGTCGGAGAAGAAGAAGTCGGCGACCACCAGAAAGTCGAGGGTTTTCAGGGCTGCCCGCACCCGTTCGGCGTTAGGCGCGGAGACGACGATGTTGGAGCCGTGCACGAGAAGACAGCGGATCCCGCCCGGCTCCCCCAGCGCGCCGAGAAGCTCGACCGCGGGCAGGCCAACGCCGGGCAGGCTGTCGGGATCGACTCCCCACACCCCGGCGACGTGCGTGCGAGCGGCGGGATCGTTGATCCTGCGGTAGCCCGGCAGCTGGTCGCACTTCTGCCCGTGCTCGCGACCGCCCTGACCGTTGCCCTGGCCGGTGAGGGTGCCGTAGCCGCTGTGCGTGGTTCCGACGAGGCCGAGCACGAGGCTCAGGTTGATGGCGGCAGTGGCCGTGTCGGTGCCGTCGGCGTGCTGCTCAACACCGCGCCCGGTGAGGATATACGTTCCGCTGCCGGTCGCGGCCCCCCGTGCCGCACCGGCCGCGAGACGGCGGGCCAGCTCCCGCAGCTGCCAAACCGGAACGCCGGTCTGTTCCTGCACTCTGGTCGGCCACCAGCGGCTCACGCTGCGGCGCACCGCGTCAAACCCCGTGGTGCGATTGGCGAGGTAGCTCCGGTCGGCAAGTTTCTCGGCGATGACGATGTGGGTCAGGCCGAGTAGCAGCACGAGGTCGCTGCCCGGGGTGGGCTGCACGTGCATTCCCGCGCCATCGTCGGTGAGCCGCGCTGTCGCTGTGCGGCGCGGGTCGATGACCACGAGGCCCCCGGCGGCGCGAGCACCCTCGAGGTGACCGATGAACGGCGGCATGGTCTGCGCCACGTTGGAGCCGAGAATCAGAATGGTGTCGGCCGTGTCGAGCTCGTCAACCCGAAACGGCAGGCCTCGGTCCAGTCCGAAGGCCCGGTTGCCGGCCGCGGCGGCACTGGACATGCAGAACCGGCCGTTGTAATCGATGCGGCTGGAGCCAAGCGCCACCCGGGTGAACTTACCGAGCTGGTAGGCCTTCTCGTTGGTGAGGCCGCCGCCGCCGAACACGCCGACCGCGTCGGCCCCGTACTCAGCCCGGGTGACGCGCAGTTTCGCGGCAACGAGGTCGAGCGCGTCGCTCCAGGAGGCCGGTTCGAAGGTGCCATCAGCCTGCCGCACCATTGGTTCGAGGATGCGGTCTGGCGAGACGAGCAGTTCGGCGGCGGTCCAGCCCTTCTTGCACAGGCCGCCGCGGTTGGTCGGGAACGCCCGGCCGGCCACCGTCAAGGAGGCGGCCGAAGCGGCCGGCGAAGCGGATGCGGCGACATCCGCTTCACCCGGCGTCGTTTCACCGGGACTGAGGTTCATGGCGCACTGCAGGGCACAGTACGGGCAGTGCGTGGCGGTGGGCAACGGGCGCCTAGATCTTCTGGCCGGCGACGGACGAACCGCGGCGCAGGTAGACGAAAGCGGTGACGCACATCATGACGACGTAGGCGATGGCGAAGGCGTAGATCGCGCGTGAGTAGTCGCCGGTGGTGGTCTTGGAGAAGCCGAGCACCTGCGGAATGATGAACCCGCCGTAGGCGCCGACGGCGGAGATGAGGCCGAGGGCCGCGGCGCTCGTGCGCTGGGTAGTGACATCACCCGAGTTCTCGTGGGCGTCTTTCACCCCGCTGCGCGCCGAGAACACGCTCGGGATCATGCGGTAGGTCGAGCCGTTGCCAATTCCGGTGGCAACGAAGATGAGCAGAAAGCTGCCAAGGAAAGCCCAGAAGTTACCGAGCGGCAGCATGGCCGCGACCACGAGGGCGCCGGCGCCCATCACGCCGAAGGCTGCAACGGTGACGAATGCCCCGCCAAAGCGATCGGCCAGGCGTCCGCCGGCCGGCCGGGCCAGCGATCCGACGAGGGCACCGATGAACGCGAGGGAGAGCGACGCTGAAGCGACCTGAAAGGTGGAGTAGGCCGGGAACTGGTCGGCGATGAGCTTGGGGACCACGCTCGCGAAGCCGATGAAGGAGCCGAAGGTACCGATGTAGAGCACGGCCAGAATCCAGAAATGTGGTTCTTTCACCGCGGCGATGGAACCGGCGAAGTCGGCTTTGGCGTTGGTGATGTTGTCCATGTACTTCCAGGCGCCCCACATGGCGAGGAGGATGAATGGAATCCAGAACCAGCCGGCGAGGCTGATGTTGAGCGTGCCGACGGCGCCGAGGGTGATCACGATCGGCACGATGAGCTGGGCCATCGCGGCGCCGAGGTTGCCGCCCGCAGCATTCAAACCGAGCGCGTAGCCCTTCTGGCTCTGCGGGTAGAAGTAGGTGATGTTTGACATCGAGCTGGCGAAGTTTCCGCCGCCGAAACCGGCGAGGGCTGCGACGAACAGCATGACACCGAACGGGGTATCCGGGTTGCCGACGCAGAAGCCCAGGGCGATGGAGGGGATCAGCAGCAGGCCGGCCGAAACGATGGTCCAGTTGCGGCCACCAAATTTGGGCACCATGAACGTGTAGGGAAACCGCAGGGTGGCGCCGACGAGGCTCGGCATCGAGATGAGCCAGAACACCTCGGCGGTCGAGTAGGTGAAGCCGACCGCCGGCAACGACACGACGACGATGCTCCAGAGCTGCCAGATGGCGAAGCCCAGGAACTCGGCCAAGATCGACCACTTGAGGTTGCGAGCGGCGATGAGCTTGCCGCCCTGTTCCCACTGCTTCGTGTTCTCGGGGTTCCACTTGTCGATCCACCGACCAGGACGGTGCACCAGCACCGCGTCGTCGATCGTGGATGCGGTGTGGCCGAGCGCTGATCCCACTGTGCTGGATGTCATCGAAGTCCCCCTCGGGATTGGAATGAAATGGCGGTGCAAAAATCTGCAGGCAGCCGGGGCGACTCCCCTGCTTTGACGTTAGCCAGCGCGTGTTTCCGGCAACGCTGGCACCGGTTACCTTTCGATCACCAGATGATCACACGCCGTTCGATGGGGTGTTGGGGCGCTGTTACACGACGGACACAATCGGCGCTCTGGCCCCAGCAATACAGGTACCGGATGGCGGGGGTGGCAGACTGGTAGACCCGCGCCCGCGCATCCGCTGTTTGAAAGGCCCCACATGACAATCACCGCTGCCGCCGACGGTTCTGCCCTCGGGAACCCCGGACCAGCCGGCTGGGCCTGGTACGTCGACGACTCCTGCTGGGCCGCCGGTGGGTGGAAGCACGCCACCAACAATCAAGGCGAATTGAAGGCCGTGCTCGAGCTGTTTCGCGCCACCGCGCACATCGACGACGACCTGCTCGTGCTGTGCGACAGCCAATACGTGATCAACTCCGTCACCAAGTGGATGAAGGGTTGGAAGGCCAAGGGCTGGCGTAAGGGTGACGGCAAACCGGTAATGAACCTCGACCTGCTCCAAGAGATCGACGAGGTTATCGCCGGGCGTCGGTACCGATTCGAGTGGGTGAAGGGACACGTGGGGCATCCGCTCAACGAGGCCGCCGACGTGCGCGCGCGCGGCGCGGCCGAGGCGTTTCAGCGCGGCCGGCCGGCCCCGGCCGGACCCGGTTTTGCCGGGCTGAAATCAGAAGATCAACCGGTTGGACGGGCGAGCGCTGCGGTATCCGGCGGGCTGCGTACCGCGGGTTCGCCGATTGCTTCGCCCCTGAGCACTGGCCGAAGCACGGAACGAGCGGTCGCCTACGCGCACGACGAACTGTTCTCGTTCGACGATATTGGCGACGATATCGGCGACGATATCGGCGAGGATCGCCGCGAGGATCGCCGCGATCTCATCGATCCGAACAGCCCCAACAGCATGCGCAGCGGCGATGAGTTGCACCGGGTGACGCTCACGCTCAGCGCCGAGGAGCATCGGCGTCTCATTTCGCGGTCACAACAGCGCGGCGAGACCGTCGAGGATTACCTGCGCGGCCTGATCATCTAGCCGACGCTGCCCACTGGTCCGCTCGCCCACCCGTGTCGACGTCTCAACACTGCGGCCCCGGCCCGGTCAGCGCACTCCGATGAGAGACCGCAGGCCGAATTCGGAGACGATCGGAATGCCGTAGTCGCGGGCCTTCCCGGTTTTGCCGGTGATCGACGCGGGGTTGGCGGCAACGAGCAGGCGCGTGCGCAGGGTGACCGCCGTGCCCAGGGACAGACCCCGAGCAACCAGTTCTCGGCCCCAGTCGGAACGGGCCCGGGCCATATCACCGGTGAGCACGACGATGTCGCCCTGTTCCAGCAGCACAGTGTCGATCGAGGCGAGTGGCAGCTGCACCACCGAGGCGGGTGCTGCCAGTGCGGCGGCAACGATTTTCGGAGCGACATCGAGCATGCGGGCGACCGCGATCAGGTCGGCAGAATCTGCGACGCTGAGAGCGCCGTTCAACCAGGCAACCTGCACGAGGTCCTCAAAATAGCGGCGATGCAGTGCGATGCCCTCGGCGACCGTTACACCGCTGAATTCCGCCAAAACCCGAAGTTCACGTGTTTCCTGCGGCGAGAGAACATGATCGAGCAGGCACAAATCGAGCAGGGCGAGGTAGTCGAGATGTTCTTCGGGACCGGTGTAGTCGGGGAGTTTTACAGCCGCGCGGGCCAGGAAGCTCGGTGCCGGTGCTTCGTCGCCCGGCGTTGACGGGTCGCGCTGCACCCACTCTGCGTCGGTGGCAGCGGTGATTCTCGGCCAGGCGGATCGCTCGGCACGGTCAAGAGCGTTGATCCACGGCGTGACGAGGGGCGAACCCTGCACGTAGGCGGCGAGAAGACTCGCGCAGGCCACGGCCTGCACCAGGGCCCCCGGTCCTGGCTCGATTTCAATGTCATAGGCGGCGCAACAATCGACCAGCAGCCGACCAGCGCCGGGCAAATAGGTGCGGGCCAGGTGCATGGTGCAGACGGCCTCGAGTCCGCGGCCGGGGGCATAACCCATCAGCTCGAACTCGCGCATGAGAAATCCGGTGACGAACTGGGCATTGTGCGTCACCAATACCCGGCCCCGGAGCAGGTCGACCAGGCGCGGTGCAATCTGCTCGAACGTCGGCGCGCGCAGGAGTTCGGCGGTGCTGACGCCGTGGTTCGCCACGTCCCCGGCGTTGCTCCCCGGGTTCACAACGGTTTGCCAACGCGCAGCAATGCGACCGCCCACGTCGAGGTGCACCACAGCGACCTCGACGACCCGATCCCGTTGATACGGGAACAGTCCGGTGGTTTTCAAACTTATAACGGCGTATCCACGTTCGGGCATGGCCACACTCCACAATCTTGTCCTGTGAAGTTATCCACAAACCGGCCGAATCGCGACAACCCGTTCGGGGGCTTGTGGGTATCGCCAAATACTGCTTAGATGCCTACTTGACGGAAGCGGCCTTCCGTGCAGAGTTCTTCGGCGGGAGCAGCGTGTCAGCCTCCTCCAGCGACATTCCATTGGTTTCGGGCACCTTGCGCAGCACGAACCAGAATGATAGTCCGGCGAACAGGGCATACAGGGCATAGGTGATCGGCAGGGAGGCATCCGCCATCGGCGGAAAGCTGACCGTGATCAAGAAGTTCGCGATCCATTGGGCGGCTGCGGCCAGCCCGAGGGCCTTGGCACGAATCGAGTTGGGGAACATCTCGCCGAGGAGCACCCATACAACCGGGCCCCATGAAGCTCCGAATGAGATCACGAACAGGTTTGCGGCAACGAGCGCGATCGGCGCCCAGGCACCCGGCAGGCTGAGCGCGCCGTCGACCGTGACCGACTGGCTGAACGCCGCCGCCATTGTCGCCAGCGACACCGTCATGCCGATGGAGCCGGCCAACAGGATCGGTCGTCGGCCGATCCGGTCGACCAGGGCGATCGCCACCAGGGTGACCAGAATGTTGGTGACCGAGGTGATCACCGAGATGGTCAGCGAATTGGATTCCTCGAAGCCGACCGCGCTCCAGAGGGTGGTCGAATAGTAGAAGATCACGTTGATGCCGACGAACTGCTGGAACACCGACAAGATGATGCCGACCCAGACAATCGGTTTGAGACCGAAGGCACTGCCACGCAGAGACCCCGCCTTCTGTGACCGCGCATCGACCTCGATCGATTGACGCATGTCGCGAATCTCCCGGTCGACGTCCCCGCTCGGCCAGAGCCGGGTGAACACTGCGCGGGCATCCGCTTCTTTGTCTTTGAGAATCAGGAAACGCGGGGATTCTGGAAGGATGAACGCGATGCCGCCGTACACGACGGCCGGCACGGCGCCGACGAGGAACATCCAGCGCCAGGCTTCCAGCCCGAACCAGAACTCACCAGCTGCTCCGCCAGCACTCTCGGCGAACACGGCGTCGGAAAGCAGCGCGGTGAAGATGCCCAGCGTGATCGCAAGCTGTTGCAGGGAGCCGAGTCGTCCGCGCATATGCCGCGGTGAAATTTCGGCGATATAAGCCGGTGCGACAACGGACGCGAGGCCGATACCGAGCCCGCCGATGATTCGCCAGATGATCAGGTCGACCACGCCGAACGCGAAACCTGAGCCGATCGAGCTGACCAGAAAGACCACGCCGCCGACCACCATCATGGGGATGCGTCCGTAGCGGTCGGCGAAGCGACCGCCGAAGAACGCACCGGCCGCGGCGCCGAGCAGCGCGCAAGCCACCGCGAAACCGGTAAGGGTAGCGTTCAGTCCGAATTCCTGCTGCACCGCGTTGACGGCCCCGTTGATAACCGAGGAGTCGAACCCGAACAGAAATCCGCCGAGGGCGCCGGCGACGGCCAACACGATGACTTTTCTGTTCGATCCGGGTGCCAGGTCAGTTGCCTGAGTAGACGCGTTCATCGTGCTGGGTATCGATTGTTCACCTGATCAGCCTACTTCGGGTGTCCGCAGATGCCGCGCCGAGCAGCCGAATAAACTGGTGTGCGTCAGTTCCGAACCGGCGTACCAGCTTCGGAGGACCGGCTTTCCGCGCAGCCGAAACGCAATTCATCATCCGTTCAACCGTCGCGAACGGCGCACCCCGTAGACCTGGTCAGCTAGCGTCTCCGCGCGTCATCTGCGACGACGACCCGCTAACCTGGCAGCCGCTTACGGCGGTCGTCCAGCGAGGCAGGGCTACCATCCGGATATGGGCAGATTCACGGATAGCTGGCGCTCGCATCTCTTAGTGACCCTCTCGGGGAACAGCGAGGGGCGACCGAAATGGGTCGGCCAGATTGCCACGGGAGACAACGCTGGCTTCTTCGGCCCGGGAAGTGCTGCCTGGACCGTGCATGGTGGCATGGCAACCATGGTCGCCGGCATTCGCGCTCTCCTCATGCAAACCCTGCATCCGGGCGCCATGGCCGGCGTGCACGACTGGTCGCGGTACCACGAAGACCCGCTCGGCCGCCTCTCCGGCACCATCCAATGGCTCATCACGGTCACCTTCGCCGATACCGTTGTCGCTGAGCGGGAATCGGGACGGGTCGCGCACTTTCACGACCGGGTGATCGGCACCTATCTCGATGCTCGAGGCGAGGAACGGCCCTATGCCGCCGCCGACCCCGAGCTTCTGTCGTGGGTACACGTCGTCTTCACCGACGCTTTTCTGCAATCCCACCTGCTGTGGGGCACAGCTATTCCCGGGGGCGCCGATCGTTACGTCGACGAATGGGCGACTGCCGGCGAACTCGTCGGCGTGCGGAATGCCCCGCATTCGGCGGCCGAGCTTGCCGCGCAACTCGAAGCCTTTCGCAGCGCCGGAACGCTCAAGAGCGACGCCCGTGTGGCCGAAGCGGTACGGTTCATCCGTTACCCACCGCTCAGCCGCGGGATGCTGCCGTTCTACCGCATCATGTTCGCTGGCGCCGTCGCGTCGATCCCCCGCGAGTATCGCGACATGCTCGGCCTGAAACGATCTTTCCTGCCCACGATCTGGGGTACCCGATTGGTCCTCGGTGTCGTGGGCGCTCTGCTTGGTCCCTCGTCAACCTCAGAGGATGCCGCCCGGACGCGGCTCGCACGCATCGCCGCAACGAAACAGCTGGAGCGCCCCAGCGCGCCGTAACTCCACCGGTCACTCAATCGACAGCGCGTCCTGCCGTCGCTGGGCGCGACGCCGCACTCCCAGCAGCAGAATCACCGTGATGGCCAACGCTGCGCTCAGGTACAGCGTGACGGCGACGGTGATGGTCGCCCAAGACGGGGCCCTGCACAGATCAGACCTCGGGTGCGAAGAAAGCTGCGGTCGCTGCTGCGAGCGACTGCGGATCGTTGACGTGGCACATTTCCCGGGCCGAGTGCATCGACAGAAGCGGCACGCCGACATCCACGACCCGGATGCCCAACCGGGTCGCCGTCAGCGGCCCGATGGTCGAACCGCAGGGAACGGTGTTGTTCGAGACGAACTCCTGATACTCCACGTTCGCCCGGGCACAGGTGCGCGCCCAGAGGGCCGCGCCATGGGCATCTGTCGCATAGCGCTGGTTCGCATTGATTTTCAGTAACGGGCCGCCGCCGAGAATGGGCTGGTTGGCCGGATCGTGGCGCTCGGGGTAGTTCGGGTGCACGGCATGGCCTGCATCAGCGGAGAGGCACCACGATTGTGCGTAGGCCTGCAGCCGCTCCGACCCGGTCGCGCCGAGGCCGTGACCGATGCGGGTGAGAATGTCATCCAGAAACGGCCCGCTGGCGCCGGAGCGGGACTGCGAACCGAGCTCTTCATGGTCGAAGGCGGCGAGCACATTGATCGAGCCCCCCATTGTCAGGTGGCTGGTCGCGATGAGCGCGTGCAGGCCCGCATAGACCGACGAGAGATTGTCGAGACGGCCGGCGGCGAACAGTTTGTCGCCGAGGCCGAAAGCAGCCGGCGGGTTGGTGTCGGCGGTGAGAATGTCGTAACCGGCGACATCCGCTGCCCGAAGCCCGGCCAGGCCCGCCAGGTGGGCTACCAGGTCTGCCTCGGATTCCCCGCCGACTCCGAAGACGGGCGTGAGGTGGCGTTGCCGGTCGAGGGTCAGGCCATTGTTCACGTCGCGGTCGAGGTGCACGGCGAGTTGTGGAATGCGCAAAAACGGTCCGGTACGCACGAGGTGCTCGGTGCCCTGCCGGGTGACCAGCCGACCGGCGAGTTCAAGCTCGCGATCAAGCCACGAATTCTGCAGCGGCCCGCCGTAGACCTCGACTCCGGCCTGCAACCAGCCGTGTGAGCTGATCGTGGGTTTGGGCTTGAGCTTGAAACCCGGGGAGTCGGTGTGGGCGCCGAGAATGCGAAACGGTGTCGTCGGCCCGGCCCCGGCCGGCTGCGACCAGGCGATGACAGCGCCATCACGAACGACGTAGTATCCAGCGGCCTCGTCGATCGTCCACTTCTCCGGCTCATCCAGCCGGATGAAGCCGGCCGAGTGCAGCCGCCGGGCCACTTCTGCAGCGGCGTGGTACGACGACGGTGACGCTTGCAGAAAGGCGGAAAAATCGGCGATGTAGTCGAGTGTTGCGTCCATGCATCCATCCAACCACCCGCGCAGGGGCAGCGGATGCCGCGGGCTTGCTCCTACTCGGCGGGCGCGTCGGCCTGCAACGCAGCGCGCGCGAAAGCGGCGCCGCCGACGGTGACCGTGCCGCGGTCGCCGTGCCACGCCTCGGTCTGCTCGAACACTCCGAGTCGGTCGAGTAGGCGCCATTTCGTGTCGACGAGGTGCCAGACCGACTGCGTCGTCGGTTCCTGGCCGTCGAACTGTACCCAGCCGAGCGAACCGAGCGAGCGCGACAGGGTTGTGAGGTAGTCCTCGCGTCGCGCTAGGCCGCGGGTCGCAACGAACAACAGCAACAGACGGGTGGCGTCACCCACGGCCGGTGTGCGGCTGTGGTGAATGGTGCTGGCGAGGTACCACCAGAGTTCACGGGGGGTGCCGGAGAGGGAGCGACCCTTCTTGGTGAGCACGAGCGTCCCCTTGCTGACCCGCAGCAGCCCGACGTCGCGCAGGTGGCCGCGCAGTTCCTGCAACGGACGCAGGTGCGCCTCGCGGTTCACGCTGATCGGCCAACCCCAGTCGAGCTCGGCCGATGCTTCAAGGACGACCGAAGGCGGCAGGTTTCCCGCCTTGGTCAAACGGATGCCGTCGGCCCCGACCCGGGTCAGGATCCACTGCGCCGGGGCCACCATGCGGGCCATGGCCCGCTCCTGCAGCAGGATCGGATCTTTCACCCGAGCCTGCCCGATGAGTCGGCGAAAACCGACAACGGCCTGTTCCGGCAGCCGCGTTTCGATCTCCTGAATCACGTTCACCCACCGAGCCTACTGAGCGATCCCGCTCGAAGGTGGCGAATGCCCTGCGACACGCGCTGCAGACCCAGCCCGCGCCGCCATGCGCCCAGAAAGCACCACATGTACGCTGTGGAGCAACGGCGTTTCGGTGGGTAGCGCCAGGCGAGTCGACCAGCGATCAGTATCGCGAGAATACGGAACGGGGTTGTCGGTGGCATCTGGCACCCTTGAAGGATGACCGACACCCGCGAATCCGCTCTGGCCATTCTGCGCACCCTGGTGGGGCGAGCCGACGCCGACTTCCATGACGGACAATTCGAGGCCATCGAAACCCTGGTCGACCACCGTCGCCGCGCGCTCGTCGTGCAGCGCACCGGGTGGGGCAAATCGGCCGTGTACTTTGTCGCGACCCTGCTGCTGCGACGCCAGGGCGCTGGCCCGACCATTTTGGTCTCGCCGCTGCTCGCCCTGATGCGTGACCAGGTCGCCGCCGCGGCCCGTGCCGGGGTGCGGGCGGTGTCGATTAACTCGTCGAACGCGCACGAGTGGAACGATGTGCGGCTCCTGCTCGACGCCGACGAGGTCGACGTGCTGTTGGTATCGCCCGAACGCCTGAACAATCCCTCTTTCCGCGATGAGCAGCTGCCCGCCCTGATTTCCCGCGTTGGACTGCTCGTGGTCGATGAGGCGCACTGCATCTCCGACTGGGGCCACGATTTTCGCCCGGACTACCGCCGCCTGCGTGACCTGATCGCCCAGATGCCGGCCGGCGTGCCCGTGCTCGCCACCACGGCCACCGCCAACAGCCGGGTCGTGCAGGATGTCGCGGAGCAGGTTGGCATGGTCGCCACCGGCTTCGATGGCGCCATCGCCGGAACCGCTGAAGTCGTCACCATTCGCGGTCCACTCGCCCGCTCGTCGCTGCGGCTCGGTGTGCTGCGCCTGCCCGATTCGCGGGCGCGCCTCGCCTGGCTGCTCAGCCACCTCGGCGACCTGCCCGGCAGCGGTATCATCTATACCCTCACCGTGGCGGCTGCCGAAGACACCGCCCGGCTGCTGCGGGAGGCCGGTCACGCGGTGCGCGCCTACACCGGCCAGACGGACACGGCCGAACGCGAAGAATCCGAGGAGTTACTCAAGACCAACCAGGTCAAAGCCCTCATCGCCACGAGCGCCCTCGGAATGGGATTCGACAAACCCGACCTTGGCTTCGTGCTGCACCTGGGCGCGCCGTCCTCCCCCGTTGCCTACTACCAGCAGGTTGGCCGCGCCGGCCGTGCCACCGCCTCGGCCGATGTATTGCTGCTGCCCGGCGCCGAAGATGAGGCCATCTGGCACTATTTCGCCACCGCCTCAATGCCCAATCAGGCCAAGGCCCTCGCCGTGGTCGGCGCACTCGAAGCCGCTGGCGCTCCCTTATCCACACCGGCGCTTGAAGCCCGGGTCGACCTGAAACGCACGCCGCTCGAGCTACTGCTCAAGGTGCTCGACGTCGACGGCGCGGTGCACCGGGTCACAGGCGGCTGGCAGTCCACCGGGCAGCCCTGGGTCTACGACAAGGAGCGTTACGAACGCATCGCTGCCGCCCGGCTCGGTGAGCAGCAGGCCATGCTCGAATTCGAAACCACCAGTGGATGCCGCATGGAGTTTCTGCAGCGCGCCCTCGACGATGAGACTGCGGTGGCGTGCGGTCGTTGTGATAATTGCCAGGGCGCCTGGTACCCGACTGATGTGGCCGAGGGAGCCGTGGCGACGGCCACGCAATCGCTCGATCGCGTCGGCGTCGCCATCGATGTGCGTGCGCAGTGGCCCACCGGCATGAGCAGCCTCGGTGTCGCGGCCTCCGGCAAGATTGCGCTCGGCGAACGCGCCGAGCCCGGCCGCGCGCTGGCCCGCCTGACCGACCTCGGCTGGGGTGGTCCGCTGCGGAACCTATTCGACGCCCAGGCAGCGGATGCCGCCGCCCCACCGGCCCTTCTGGCCGCCTGTGTGCGGGTGCTCGCCGAGTGGGGGTGGGCAGAGCGTCCGGCAGCCATCGTCTCGATGCCGTCGCGGCGGCATCCGCTCCTCATCGATTCGGTGGCACGATCGTTATCCGACGTCGGTCGGTTGCCCTTGCTCGGCGCCCTGGACTGCGTGAACGGAGGCCCCACCGGGGAGCCGGGCGGCAACAGCGCCTACCGGCTATCCAGCGTGTGGGACCGCTTCGCTGTTGGCGCCGAGCTGGCTGAGGCACTCGCTGCGTTCGACGGCCGCCCCATTTTGCTGATCGACGATCTCGCCGACAGCCGGTGGACCGTGACCGTGGCAAGTCGGGTGCTGCGACGGCACGGCGCATCGGCAGTGCTCCCGTTCGCCCTGGCCCTGCGTTCGTAGCCCTTATATTAGATGTAGCCGGAATAACTGCGCCTTGCAGCTCCTTGACAACCTACAGAAGGCGCTACCCGCGACTTCCGCAACTCCGGGGCAGCACCCGCACGACTCGCGCTCCCCATCTAGCTCGTTAGGCGTACTTTTCATGAAGCTCAGACTCATTCCGGCTGCCCTGCTCAGTGTCGTTGCCCTCGCCCTCACCGGCTGCTCCGCGCCGAGCGCCACCGACGAGTCGCTGAGCAGTGTGCTCGACTCGGGCACCCTCACGATCGGCACCGAGGGCACCTATCGGCCGTTCTCGTTCCATGAAGGCGGTTCGGGTGAGCTCACTGGCTACGATGTCGAGGTGGCGCGAGCTGTCGCCGCCGAGCTCGGCGTCGACGCCGCGTTCGAAGAAACCCAGTGGGATGCCATTTTCGCCGGCCTCACCGCCGGCCGCTGGGACATGATCGCCAACCAGGTGTCGATCACCCCGGAACGCGTGGGCTCGTACGAGTTCTCCACGCCCTACACCTACTCCACCGGCGTCATCGTCGTTCCCGCCGACAATACGTCGATCACGTCGTTCGCCAGCCTCAAGGGCCTCACCACGGCGCAGTCGTTGACCAGCAACTGGAACACGCTGGCCACCGAGAGCGGCGCGACCGTCGAAGCCGTCGAGGGCTGGGCCCAATCGGTCACCCTGGTCGAGCAGGGTCGAGTGGATGCCACAGTCAACGACAAACTGACCTTCCTCGATTACCAGAAGTCCACCGGCGCCGACAACCTGAAAATCGCCGCCGAGACGACGGAACGTTCGGAGAGTGCCTTCGCCTTCGCGAAAGACGGCACCGCGCTGGCCGAGGCCGTGAGCGACGCGCTCGCGACCCTCACCGCCGACGGAACGCTCGCCGAGCTCTCCGGCAAGTACTTCGGCGCCGACGTCAGCCAATAGCTCGACTATTCGATGATTCAGCCTGATTGGGAGTTGTTCGTCGGCTCGCTCTGGCCACTGCTGGACGGCGCCGTGCGGGGCACGATCCCCCTTGCCCTGACGTCGTTCGCGATCGGCCTCGTGCTCGCTCTCGTTCTCGCTCTCATGCGGTTATCGGCGAAGCGTTGGGTGTCGGGCATCGCTCGCGGCTATATCTCGATCGTGCGCGGCACCCCCCTGCTCGTGCAGCTGTTCGTGATCTTCTACGGACTGCCGTCGGTCGGCGTGACCATCGAGCCGTGGCCAAGCGCTGTAATCGCCTTCTCCATCAACGTCGGCGGTTATGCCGCCGAAGTCATCCGCGCAGCGATTCTTTCCGTGCCGAAGGGCCAGTGGGAAGCCGCCTACATGATCGGCATGTCCCACCGTCGGGCCCTCGCCCGCATTATCCTGCCGCAGGCTGCCCGGGTTTCGGTGCCGCCCCTGTCGAATACGTTCATCAGCCTGGTCAAGGACACCTCACTCGCCTCCCTGATTCTGGTCACCGACCTATTCCGTGAGGCGCAACAGATCACGGCCTTCAGTCAGAAATTCATGCTGATCTACCTCGAAGCAGCCCTCATCTACTGGGTTATCTGCCTGGTGCTGTCCACCGGGCAGAGTTTTCTCGAGAAGCGATTGGACCGCTATGTCGCCCGCTGATCCCCCCACGACGACCGGCCAAACAGAGGCTGCGGCATCCGCTGCCCTGCTTCGTGTGCGCGGACTACAGAAGAGTTTCGGCAGCAATCGGGTGCTGGAGTCGGTCGACCTCACCGTAGGCCGCGGCCGGGTGCTGGCCCTGATCGGTCCGTCCGGCTCCGGTAAGACCACAATTTTGCGGTGCCTGAACGGACTGGAGCTTCCCGACGGCGGCACCATCGAGGTCGCCGCTGCAGTAATTGTTGACCGGGCTGGTGGCGGCACCGCTAGCGGCAGGGGCCCCGCGTCGTCCGCGTCGGTGACCATTGACTTCGCCGCGAAGACCTCGCCGAAAGCGCTCGGCGCCTTGCGTGACAGGTCGGCCATGGTCTTTCAGCACTACAACCTTTTTCCGCATAAAACCGTGTTGCAGAACGTGATCGAAGGACCGGTCATCGTGCAACGCCGCCCGGTCGCCGAGGTTACGGCCGAGGCGCTCGCCCTTCTCGCACGGGTCGGCCTGACAGACAAGCAGGGCAGCTTTCCGTTCGAACTCTCCGGCGGCCAGCAGCAGCGGGTCGGCATTGTGCGGGCCCTCGCGCTGCGCCCGCAGCTGCTCTTGTTCGACGAGCCGACCTCGGCCCTCGATCCGGAGCTCGTGGGCGATGTGCTGCGCCTGATCAAGGAGCTGGCCGACGAAGGCTGGAGCATGGTCATCGTCACGCATGAACTCGAATTCGCCCGCGAGGTCGCGCATGAGATCGCCTTCGTGGACGGCGGCGTCATCGTCGAGCATGGCGAGCCGAAGAAGTTGCTGCGGCACCCGGAGCAGGAACGCACCCGCCAGTTTTTGCACCGGCTGCTCCACCCGTTCTAGGGCGTAACAGCCGACACGGAAAGATCTAGGGGTGTGGCGTGATGATCACAACGGTGATGCGGTCAAGGCCGGGGCCGTAGTGCCAGTAGATGCGGCCGGCGGTCGGGGTGCGATGTTCGATATACGAGTCCCAGACCGCCTCGCCCTTCTTACCAGCTAGCGACACGTATCTGTGCGAGCGCAATGCGGGATCGTCGGGGTTGAGCTGCAGCCGTCCGAGAGCAGTGCGCACCCGCTTCAGCCGACCGACCAGTTGAGGTTTCGTTTCGAGGATGGATAATCCTGACGCCGCTTCCCGTGTGAGTAAGAGCGTAAAGCTCATGACTGGGGCTCGGCGGGAGCGACTGACTCATCGACCGCGTGCTCCTCACCGGCGAACCGGGTGAAGTCGCCACCCTCGCTGGTATCTTCCTTGCTGCTGTGTTCGAGGCCGCGCACCAAAGCGGCACGGATGCCTTCGTCGTCCCAGACCAGAAGCTCACGACGCGGGATAGACACGAGCGGGGTCAGGAGAATCTCACCCTCGGCGTTCACTGCTACGGCATACCGGTCGTCCCGGTGCACACCCGCCTTGCCGAAAGCCATTCTCGAACGCTCATCGGCACACACCTCGCCCATCGGAATGAAATCCGATTTGAGTTCCGTCGTCTTCTTCAGTTCCACCATCGTCTTCACCCGATCACTTGGTGGCCCGCACCGGCCCGAGTAAATCACCGAGACCGATCCATGCCTGTCTGAAAGTGAGATTACCCCATATTCACATGTGGGTAAACCCCTAATCAAAAGATCGCGACTTAGTTTGGTGAGCCGCGAAACGTGATTGCCGGTCGAAATCGTGCAAAGCAAGAAGGACCAGTCCGTTCGCAAGGACACCAGGTCTGGTCAGAACAATTGTAATATACAACGCCGCAGGCGGGCGCTCAAGGGCCACGTCAACCTTTTCCGTTGCGGGATTCACTCAAGCGGGTTGTGACCGGTCGGACGGCAGGAGGATAGCGAGACAATCGCGGTTATCGAGAAAAAGCGGCTCCGCCCCGTATCGCCGGTCGCTTTCCGGTCCGGCGCGCCACGTCCGGGTACGGCGAGTTGCCGGCCCGCTCCAGCAGATAGCGCGTCACCGTGTTCCAGTCGGGAAACAGTGGGGTCAGAAACTTGATCAATTCGCCCTCAAACCGGTCAGCGCCAACGGCCGATCCGTCGTCGACGAGAAAGTCGCCGCGATTGAGATGCTTGTGGTGCGACAGAATGAGCCGTTTGTAGGCCGGCCCACCGGCCTCTGCTCCGAGGTGTTCCTGCACCCACTCAAGCTTGTGTTGCCAGGCACTCGCGTTACCCCACGGGGCCATCGAAAGAATATACGTATCGAACGATTGGGCGAGGGTGTGAAAAGCGTCGATGGCACCGCTGATCGGTTCCATCCGGGCGAAAATTCCAGGCACTTCGTCGAGTCTTTTCTCATAGCGCGAGTACTCGGCATTGGTGAGTCGATCGATTCCCGACTGCACATTGACGAGGGTGTTATCGAGGTCGATATAGAGGATCTTTTTCATTCGGGCTCCCTGGCAGGCTCGCTTCGTTGCGGTCACGCTCCGATCGTGACAGGCTCACCACTGATCGGCAATGGCCAAAGCCCTCCATTTCCTCAGCTCGGCCGCCCCGCACGGCCATTGGACAGCCAGAGTACGGCCTGTGAAAAGTCATTCGATCGGGGTGTCGGCCTCGATCCGGCTGTATCCCTGATCGGTGACCGAGATGCGCAGCGTCGCCGGAATCTGCTCTTTCATTGAGTCAACGTGGCTGATCAGGCCGATCGTGCGTCCGCCGGCGCGCAGGGTGTCAAGGGTACTCATGGCCGTCTCGAGGGTCTCGCTGTCGAGCGAGCCGAAGCCCTCGTCGACGAACAGGGTATCGAGGGTGATACCACCCGCTTGCCCGGTGACCACCTCGGCTAGCCCGAGCGCGAGTGCGAGAGAAGCAAGGAATGTTTCACCCCCGGATAGCGAATGCGTTGGCCGGGCGCGACCGGTGAACTCATCTCGGATCGCCAGCCCCAGCCCGGACCGAGCGCCACCCTTCACGCGCGAGTCATCGTGTTCAAGGGTGTAGCGTTCGCTTGTCATCGTGCGCAGGCGCACGTTCGCCGCCACGACGATTTCTTCCAGCTGGGCGGCCAGGACATAGGTCTCCAGACGCATCCGTTTCGTGTTCGGTTCGTCGCCCTGCACGACATCGGCTAGCGCACGCACCTGAAAGTGCTGGTCTATCAGGTCAGCGGATGCCGCAAATCGCGTCGTGACTCTCTGCACGAGCGCTTGCAGCTGGCCGGCACGTTCGGCGAGCGAGCTGTGCGAGCTCACAGCGTCATCGCGCGCGTTGCTCGCGGCTTCGAAGGCTCGCAGGGACGGCTCGAGATCGATCGGATCTGAGGGAAGATCGACCAGCTCAGGATCGGCCACAGCCGCCAGGGCTGCTGCACGTTGGTCGTCATAGGACCGCACGGCGTTCGCCAGCTGGATGGCCTGGCCCTCGTCAAGCCGCGCCCCGGACGCCGTCTCCTCATCGTCGAAGTCTTCCTCCGCCAGCTGGTTCGCGAGGTCGAGAGTGGACGCATCACGGGCATCGGCGCGTTGCCGGCTGAGTATGAGGGCGTCACTTAGTGCGCGCGCGCAGTCCAGCTCGTGCTGCAGTGCGCGTACTTGATCGGTCACGGTACCGCTTGCACCACGCTGCGCGCCCACGCGGGCCGTGAGCAGGTCGCGCTGCCCAGATCGCTCGCTATGGGTATCGGCCGCCATATCGCGCGCTGCACGGAGGCTCACCAAGGCAGCCGAAGCGGTGGTCTGGGACTGCCGAAGGTCGACTTGTTCGTGCCGAAGCCCGCCGATCAGGTCAGCAGCCGTGCGCGCGGTGGCCAACCGGGCACGGGCAGCAACGCACTCGGTTCGCAGTTCACCGACGCTTCGCTGCCCGGCCAGCGCCTGCGCCTGCCCGAGACGATTCGTCAGCGACGTCGAGGTCTCCTGGGCATCGGTCAGCTCCTGTTGGCGGCCCTGCATATTCAGGCGGGCCGTGGTGAGGTCGGCTGGGGTGACCAGCTCGCCCTCCGCTGCTGCCGGAGCAGGGTGTTCGATGGCCCCGCAGACCGCACAGGGATGACCTTCGACCAGACGGCTGGCTAGTTCAGACGCCTGCCCGGCGAACCGGCGGGTCACGAGCGCCTCGTAGTCGACAGCGGCTGCCGCGTTGTCACGACTGCGCTCCAACAGTTGCGTGTCTGCCGTGGCCAATTCCTGCAGCAAAACCCCCACGTCTTCGGCGGCCGCAAACCCGATTTCAGCGCGGCGCAAGGCCTCAGCGGCGTCTGTCGTTCCGGCTGCGGCGAGGGTTGCCGCCGTGAGTTGCTCGCCGACGAAATCAATCTGCTGGGGCAGCTCATCGATTCGCTGCTGGGCACGCGTCAGGCTATCAGTGTGGCCGGCAAGCGCGTCAAACAAGGCTGTGATCTCTCGGTTCAGCGCTGGGAGCTGTTTTTCTTCCGCGAGCACCTCTGCCAGCGCTCCGAGCCGTCCTACGAGGGCATCCATGATCGGACGAAGCGCCCGCTGCGAATCGCCACCGCTGTCCCTGGCACCGTTATCACTGGCACCGCTGTCACTGGCACCGCTGTCGCCAAAAGGCAACCAAGCGATCCTGGCCGTGGTTTCATCGGCCAGGGCTGTCTGCCATTCACGAGTCGCGGCCCGGCTAGTCCGAATATGCGGCCAGACCCGTGCCGCACGGGCCGCGCGCAGCAGCGTGCCGCGTTGCTCCTCGACCGCGGCGTGGCGGCTCTCGAGGGTGGCAAGAGCGGTGTCGGCCAGAACGCGCCGCGCCTGACGTCGCTGGGTCTCCGTTGCCGCTCTATGTTCCTCGCTTACAGCGGACAGCCGAGCAGCCGCACGGGTCGCCTCCGCCGAGGCGATGTCGACTGCGCTATTCAGGCCGGCCAGAGCGTCACGGAACCAGCCGAGGTCGGGCGCGACTGGTGCTTCGGAAAGTCGAAGCTGATGCAGGGCAGCGGTGGTCTGTTCCGCGACATCACGCTGGACGTCAGCGAGCCGGTCGTCGAGTGACTTGCGGCGCAGCACGAGCGCGGTTTCCAGTCGTTCGAACCGGGTGGTTCCGAACAGGCTGCGCAGCACGGCACGCCGTTCATCGGTTTTGGCCAGGAGAAAATATTGGAACCGGTTCTGGGCGAGCAGGATCACCTGGAGGAATTGGTCGGCCTTCAAGGGCAGGATCGCGCTCAGTTCAAGGCCGACGGCTTGCACCTTGGCCGCACTCGCCCGCCATTCGGTGCCGTGCAGAACATAAAGCACAGCAGTGGCGGCTGCCGTGGTGGTTCCAGTGCCCTTCTTCTTAGCTCGTTCATACTCCGGGGTGCGGAACAGACGGTAATCACGCCCGCGCAGGCTGAAGTCGAGTTCGACATAGGTGGGATCATCGGGCTCACAGTAGTCGCTGCGCAACGGCTGCTTTCCGTCGGGAAACCGCGGCACCTTGTCATACAGAGCGAAACAAATGGCGTCGAGGATACTGGATTTACCGGCGCCGGTTTTACCGGTGATGAGGAAGATTCCGTCGGCATCAAAGCGCTCAAAATCGACGACCTGTTCGTTCTTGAACGGTCCGAACCCGGCCAGACGCAGTCGCTTGATCTTCATGCGTTCACCTCCTTCGCATTCTGTTCGTTCAGCAGTTCTGCGATCAACGCCCTTTCAAACTCGCTGGGCCCGACCCCATTGCGCACGAACGCCAAGAAGCCCGCCACGATCTCGGGATCACCCGTGGCCGCGCGAATACGCTCGGCGTAGGTGGAGCCATCCGCTTCGACTGTGAACGCTGGCCGGTGCTCGAGCGCAACCGCGTGCGCAAATCGGGAGTGAAGTGCGCGCATGGCGTCAAGCGGGCGCACCTGGTCGGTGAGGATGGCTTTGACCCAATCGCCCTCGTTGTCGGCATATGCCTCGTCAGCGAGCAGATCAGCGAGTTCACCGGAAAGAACGACGAGTCGGCGCGGAACGGGCAGGTCGACCCACTCGATCGGGCCGAGACCACCGGCATCGAGTTCGACCAGCCAGGCGCCGCGCGCCTTGCCGGCCTCGGCGAAGGAGTAGTGCAGCGGCGCCCCGGAGTAGCGCACCCGCTCGGTCAGAGTGGCCCGCCCGTGGATGTGGCCGAGGGCGACGTAGTCGCACCCGTCGAAAACCTGAAGCGGTACGACGTCGAGTCCGCCGGCGGTGATGTCGCGCTCCACATCGCTCGACTCGGTGGCCGGGGCGACGCCGGCCGCAAAGCAGTGCGAGAGTACGACGCTGCGGCCGCCGCACTCAGTGAGGCGGCGCAGTGCCAGATCGTCGCGAATCCGCGTCATGGCGAAATCGAGAACCTGTTCGTGCGTTTTCAGCGATACACCCGGGTGCAGGTGGCGAATGAGTGCGGGCTCGAGATACGGAATGCCATAAAAATGCACTGGGCCATGCTCGTCGGTGATGGTGATGGGTGAGGCGTATTGATCGGGCCGGGTCACAACGTGAATGCCGGCCAGTGCCGCCCACTCCGACTGGAAGCCGAGCCGAGTCGCCGAATCATGATTGCCGCTCGTCATCACAACGGAGGCCCCTGCCTCCTTCAACCGCCGCAACGTGTCGGTCAGCAGCGCATAGCTCTCTTTGGAGGGCATCGCGGAATCGAACACATCACCCGCCACCGCCACCACGTCGACAGCGCGTTCCGCCACCACCGCAACGAGGGCATCCAGCACGAGTCCCAGGTGCTCGAGCGTGGAATGGGTATGGAAGGTGCGCCCGATGTGCCAGTCCGAGGTGTGCAGGATCTTCATGCTATTTACGCTACCGGGGCCCACCGACAGCGCCGACCGGCGGAATCCGCTGGGCGCTGCTCGCTCCGAGTCGACCCTGCGGCCCATCGGTGATTCTTTGTTTTTCTTCTTTTTTTTTGACAAACAGAAATAAACGCAGGTAAAGTCAATGAAACCAAATTCGTGACTTCGTCACTCATCGTCGAGGAGGCTTTCGTGTTCGCCGAAGAACGTCAACTCTTAATCGCCGCTCTCGTGGCAACCGAGGGGCGAGTCAGCGTGACCGACCTCGCCTCGCGGTTCGCCATCACCGCTGAGACCGTGCGGCGCGACCTCGACACCCTTGAGGCCGCCCGACAGTTACGTCGCGTGCACGGCGGCGCCGTGGCCATCGATCGCCTGAGCCTGTCGGAGCCGAGCCTCGATGAACGCCAGACGCAGCGCCTCGACCAGAAGTCGCGCATTGCCGACACCGCGATGCGCATGATCCCCACCAGTCGCACCGGGTCGATCCTGCTCGACGCCGGCAGCACCACGGAGCGCCTCGCTGACCGTCTGGGTGGCTTCACGCCCGCGGTTGCTGGTGATCAGCTGCTCGTGGTCACGAATGCGGTGCCGATCGCCGGCAAACTCTCCCGCAACGAAGCGATCCAACTGCATATACTCGGTGGCCTCGTACGCGGATTGACCCGTGCCATCGTCGGTGCCGGCACCGTGGCGCAGCTCGGGGCACTGCGTCCTGATATCGCCTTCATCGGCACCAACGGCATCAGCGCAAGCTTCGGCCTGAGTACCCCGGACTCGGTCGAAGCGGCCGTCAAATCGGCCATCGTGCGGTCGGCCCGCCGCGTCGTCGTGCTCGCCGACTCCAGCAAACTCGACCAAGAGACGCTGGTCTGCTTTGCCGCCCTCGCAGCGATCGATACCCTGGTAACGGATGCTGCGCCATCCGCTCACCTGGCCGCCGCACTCGCCGCAGCCGACGTCGACGTGGTAATCGCATGATCGTCACCCTGACCCCCAACCCGAGCCTCGACCGCACCATCGAACTGGCCGGCCCGCTCGCGCGCGGCGAGGTGCAACGGGCGGTCGCCGCCCACGGCGAACCCGGCGGCAAAGGCGTCAACATCTGCCGCGCCCTCGAAACGAGTGGCATCAGAAGCCTCGCCATTCTGCCGGGCGACCCCGACGACCCGGTGCTGATCGCCCTGACCAGCCACGGGGTACCGCACCTCGGCCTGCCGATCGGCCAGCCGCTCCGCAGCAACGTCGCGATCACCGAACCCGACGGCACGACGACCAAAGTCAATGAACCCGGCCCGAGGCTGAGCCCGGACCAGCAGCGTGCACTCATCGACCTGGTGCTGGAGCAGGCGGTCGGCGCGAGCTGGCTCGTGCTGGCCGGGTCGGTTCCGCCCGGTGTGCCCGACGATTTCTACGCCCAGATCATTCGTGAGCTGCGCGCTCGGCTCGGCAGTGACGCACCGAAGGTCGCCGTGGATTCCTCGGGCGGCCCGCTCGCCGCAGCCGCGCTGGCTCACCCTGATCTGCTCAAGCCCAACGCTGAGGAACTCGCCGAGCTCAGCGGACTCTTCGACGGCGACACGCTCGAGGCGAACCCCGCGCGAGTGGTGGACGCGGCTCGCGTGCTCATCGCGGGCGGTGTCGGTGCCGTGCTCGCGACGCTCGGAGCGAAGGGTGCCGTACTCGTCACCGCCGAGGGCAGCTGGCTCGCTACCACTCCCCCGATGCGCGCCGTCAGCACTGTCGGCGCCGGCGACTCCGCCCTGGCCGGCTACCTGCTGCAGAGCAATCTCGGCGCGAGCGCCCCCTCCTGCCTGCGCCAAGCCACCGCGCACGGCGCCGCCGCAGCCTCCCTACCCGGTTCCACTGTTCCTGCCCTGCACCAAACCAACCCCAGCGCCGTCACCGTGACGGACCTTGCCCCAGCACCGGCCCCCCGGCTGGTACTGGCCACACATCCAAAGGAGGATGACCAGTGAGTGCACTGATTACCCCGGAGCTTGTCGCTCTGGACACCTATCTCGGTACCGAGCCGAAGGACGTCATTCGGCACCTGGCCGAGCTCGTCGTCGCGTCGGGTCGGGCCACGGAAATCGAGGCTCTGTACGCGGATGCCCTCGCCCGCGAGGCGAAGACCGCCACCGGCATCCCGGGGGGCCTCGCTATCCCGCACTGCCGCTCCACCGCCGTGCTGGAACCCACGCTCGCGCTCGCCCGCCTGTCGACCCCGGTCGATTTCGGCTCGAAAGACGGCCCGGCCGACCTCGTCTTTCTCATTGCAGCACCCGACGGCGCCGACCAGGAGCACCTGCAGATTTTGGCCAAGCTCGCCCGGTCGCTCATGAAGAAGGACTTCACCGCCGCGCTGCGCGATGCATCCAACACGCAGCAGATCGTCGAACTCGTCAACAACGTCGTCGCCCCGGTGGCCGTAGCAGCCGGCGCCCACGCCGCCACTGACAGTGCGAACACCGGTACCGGTTCAGCACAGACCGGCATGAAGCGAATCGTCGCCGTCACCGCCTGCCCGACCGGAATCGCGCACACCTACATGGCCGCCGATTCCCTGGTTGCCGCGGCCAAAGCGGTTGGAGTCGACCTCCAGGTGGAAACCCAGGGGTCAGCCGGCCTCACCCCGCTCGACCCCGCGGTCATCGCTGCGGCCGACGCCGTCATCTTCGCCGTCGACGTCGACGTGCGCGGCCGGGAACGCTTCGCTGGCAAGCCCGTCATCAACGCCCCGGTCAAGCGCGGCATCGACGAACCCGGCCGGTTGATCGAAGAGGCCCTCGCTGCTGCCCTCAACCCGAATGCCCGTCGGGTGAGCGGAACCGTTGACCAGAATGACGCGACGGAGAAGAGCGAGCACCTGGGCCAGAAGCTCAAGCGCGCGCTGCTCACCGGTGTCAGCTACATGATTCCCTTCGTCGCCGGCGGAGGGCTGCTCATCGCCCTCGGCTTTGCACTCGGCGGCTACGCGATCACGGAGGTAGCCGACGAGGTCGTGCTGAACAACAGCTTGTTCAACCTCCCCGACGGCGGCATGCTTACCTACCTCGGCGCTGTCTTCTTCAAGATCGGCGCCCTATCGATGGGCTTCCTCGTTCCGGCACTGGCCGGATACATCTCCTTCGCCATCGCCGACCGCCCCGGTATCGCACCGGGCTTCGTCGCCGGCTCCGTCGCCGGTTTCATGGGCGCCGGATTCCTCGGCGGCATCGTCGGCGGCCTGCTCGCCGGTATCGTGGCCGCGAGCTTCGCCAAGCTCAACGTTCCGCGCTGGCTGCGTAGCCTGATGCCCGTCGTGATCATTCCCCTCATCGCGTCGATCGTCGCCTCCGGTTTGATGTTCATCGTTCTCGGCGGGCCGATTGCCCTGCTCACCGTGGGACTGGGCGACTGGCTGAACGGCATGACCGGGGCATCCGCTGTGATTCTCGGTGTCATCCTGGGCCTCATGATGGCCTTCGACCTCGGTGGCCCGGTCAACAAGGTCGCCTACGCCTTCGCCGTCGCCGGCCTCGGCGCGGCAACCCTCGCCAACCAGGCGCCGTGGCAGATCATGGCCGCGGTCATGGCCGCCGGCATGGTGCCGCCGCTCGCGATGGCCCTCGCCACCGTTCTCGACAGGAAGCTGTTCAGCGTGACTGAGCGCGAGAACGGCAAGGCGGCGTGGCTGCTCGGTGCCTCGTTCATCTCCGAGGGCGCCATTCCGTTCGCCGCCGCCGACGTCTTCCGGGTGATTCCGGCCGCGATGCTCGGCGCCGCCGTCACCGGCGGGCTGTCGATGGCCTGGAACATCACGAGCAAGGCGCCGCACGGTGGAGTATTCGTGTTCTTCGCGATCGACAACTTCCTGCTGTTCCTGCTCGCCGTTGCGATCGGTACTGTTGTATCGGCGTTTGCCGTCGTCGGACTCAAGCGTTACGCGGTGCGGAAGCGCGCGGTCGATGCCCCGGAAGCCGTTCTCGTGAACGCGTAACCCGACAAGCATCAGACACGCGCGCGGAACGGCACGCAGTACAGTAACGCCAGCCGCCCGCTGGGGAGAAAAGGAATGAGGACGATCGTGCAGACGCTCCCAGGCAGTGCCAGTACAGACCAGTCCGAAATCGGCCGCACCTTCACTGGAGTCGGAGTCAGCCCCGGACGCATCATCGGCTCCATTTTATTGATGCCCCAGGCCGTGCGCGAACCCGCTGTGGGCGAGCGTCTGGCTGAGGGAACGTCGCCGGAGGAAGCATCCACCGCTCTGCGTACCGCCGCGAAAGCTGTGCAGACCAACCTCACCGCCCGCTCGGTCGGCGCCTTCGGTGCCGGCCGGGAGGTGCTGGAGGCGACAGCTCTGATGGCGAATGACCCGATGCTGGTCAAGGCCGCTATCAAGCTCATTACCAACGGTGCCTCGCCGGAGCGGGCCATTTGGGACGCCGCTGCGTCGGTGGCCGAGATGCTGCACAACCTCGGGGGCTACATGGCCGAGCGGGCGACCGATGTGCTCGACGTGCGCGGGCGCATCGTCGCCGAGCTGCGCGGCGTTCCTGCCCCTGGCATTCCCTATTCTGACACCCCGTTCATTCTGATAGCCGAGGACCTCGCACCGGCCGACACCGCCACCCTCGACCCGGCTAAGGTGATCGCGCTCGTCACGTCGAGCGGCGGACCGCAGTCCCACACCGCTATCATCGCCCGGGCTCTCGGGCTGCCCGCGGTGGTCGCCGCTGTCGGGGTCACCGCCCTCGCCGATGGCACCCGCATTTTCGTCGACGGGGCTGCGGGCACCATTCTGGTCGACCCTGGTGTCGACGAGGTCGCCCTCGCCAAAGCGTGGGAGACCAGCACCGCCGCCCTAGCCGTGTTCGACGGCACCGGGCGGCTGCAAGACGGCCACCTGGTTCCCCTGCTCTCCAATGTCGGCGGCTCGAAGGATGCGGTCAAGGCCGCGGCAGCCGGCGCCGAGGGCGTTGGCTTGCTGCGCACCGAGTTCTGTTTTCTGGAACGCGACACCGAGCCTTCCATCGCTGAACAGGTGGAGGCTTACCGCGGGGTGTTCGATGCTTTTCCCGGTAAGAAGGTCGTCGTGCGCACTCTCGATGCCGGCGCCGACAAGCCGCTACCGTTTCTGACGGATGCCTCCGAACCGAACCCGGCGCTCGGCGTGCGCGGCTACCGCACCGATTTCACCTCGCCCGGCGTGCTCGAGCGTCAGCTCACCGCTATCGCCCAGGCCGCTGAGGGTACCCAGGCGCACGTATGGGTGATGGCCCCGATGATCTCCACGGCGGAGGAAGCCGAGCACTTCGCCTCACTCTGCTCAGCCGCCGGCCTCGCGACACCCGGCGTTATGATCGAAGTGCCCTCGGCCGCGCTGACCGCCGCGAGCATTCTCGAGCACGTCGATTTCGTGAGTCTCGGCACCAACGACCTCACCCAATATGCCATGGCCGCCGACCGCCAGCTCGGCCCGCTCGCCGCCCTCAACACGCCATGGCAGCCGGCCGTTCTGCAGCTGATTCGTCTCACCGTGAACGGCTCGCGTGACGAGGGGCACGACAAACCGGTCGGTGTCTGCGGCGAGGCCGCAGCCGATCCCGCCCTGGCAGTCGTACTCGTCGGACTCGGCGTGGCCACACTGTCGATGACCGCGCGGGCACTGTCATCCGTCGCCGCGGTGCTCGCGAGTGTGACGCTCCCCGAGGCGCAGCAGCTCGCCAAGGTGGCGTTGACGGCGCACTCGGCGACGGACGCGCGTCGTTTGGTTCGCGAGAAATTACCCATACTCAATACGCTGGGTCTCTAACCCGTCGAACCCTTTTCATCCCGCCGACTTTTCACACGCTTACTCAGGAGGATCCCATGTCTGAACGAACCGCCGTCATTGCCAGTCGCGTCGGCCTGCACGCCCGCCCGGCTGGTATTTTCGTCGCCGCCGTTGGCGAATTACCCATCGAGGTCACCATCGCCATGGCCGGCGAACCGGTCGACGACGCCATGGATGCCTCGAGCATTCTCTCGATCATGAGCCTGGGCGCCTCCAACGGCGACACCGTGGTGCTGCGAGCAGAGGGCGACGGCGCCGACGAGGCTCTCGACTCCCTCGTCAAGATTCTTGAGACCGACCTCGACGCCGAGTGATACCCGTTCCCGTTTACGTGGAATCCTTTACGCCGCACAACTAGGTAGCTAAAGTAGGGAATCGCGAGGTTCGTCCTCGTGACCGGCGCAGTTACCGGAACCGGCAACACTTCCCTGCGAGCGAAAAGGAACCTACCGTGACCGAACGACAGACGTACCTGGGTAATGTCGAAAGCTCCCCTGACAACGCCGAGCGCACCATCACAGACTGGACCGACCTCGGGCAGGAGATGTGGTCGTACCTTACGGGCAAAGGCGCCGCTATCAACTACAGTTTCGTAGATATGGTCGTCGAGGTTCCCCGTGACATCGGCCCCGACGCCCCGCGAGCAGTGTGGAAATTCAACGGAACCCTGCGCGTCACAACCAGCGACGAGAAGACAGCCGGCTCCGACCCCTTTCGGAGCTGATGTGAACGCCGCAGCGGGCTCCCCAACCGGAAACTCGAAAGCATCGACCGCCAAACGGACACCGTCCCGCGTCAAGCTGAACATCGATCTCGGCTTCTCCCTGGTGGAGCCCACCGGCGCAGTCGGCGCTTCGAAAGCTAATCCTGATAAGGATTCGACCGGTTCGGAATTCGGTGATTCCTTCGGGGCCGAGGATGCCATGCACGGCACGGTCACTGCCAACGGTACGGAAATCACTGTCTTTACGAGCAACCCCGAAATGTTCGTGCAGGGCCGAGCACTCAACCTGGAACCGTTACGCGCGCTCGCCTCCGAGTTGGCCAGTCGTGGTCTGACTGTCTCCATCACCGGTCCCGTCGGGCTGATCGCCCGGCTGGGCGACGTGCATGCATCCGTCACGCAACGTCTCGTGACGCGGTCGCCAAACATCGTACTCGGGTCCCGCACGGCTTTGGGCCCGCTGGTACAAGCGCGAATGCGGGGACAGTCGCGGATGCCCGTGGCGATTCCGCTTCCGCCATCAACCGTGTTCCCGCTCGTTCCGACCTTCGACCGGCACAGTCGCCGCCGCGTCACGACGACTCACTACACGCCCGGTAGCGGGCGTCCTCGCCTCATTTTCGTCGTGGGGTCACAGAACTGGAACGGGCAGATGCCCCGTGAATTCGATCTACTGCCGGGCATAACAACGATCGGCTCCTCGGCTGCGGCCGACCTGCAATTGCCGGGATTGAAACCCCTGCACGCCGAGATTCGCCACGATGACAACGACGAGTACCGTCTGTTTGCCAGCGGTGACGTCGCGGCCAGCTCTCGACCGTCCGACGACGGTCACAGCATCCGCAACGGGCAGATTTTGCGCACCGGTTCACGACTTGAAATGGGCCCGTGGCGGATGGGCTACTTTCGCGAGGAGTTCGCCGACCACGGCCGTCCGTTCGGCGGACGAGTGGGGGGCGAACTGGCCGTGCAGAAACCCCAGCCGCCCCGGCGTCGCGCCTGACCAGCAGACGAGACAGGGGTGCCGCACTTTTGGGCGGCACCCCTACGAGGTGAAGAGGTCGGTCCAGACTGCCCGTGATCCCGATTCTCCAATGAGCGCCACTGTGACCACCGCTCCGACCGCGCTCACCACAACCACGAGATCGATAATGACAGTGACAATCAGGCGCCCGGTACGGCTGCGGAGAACAGACGCGGAACGGGCGCCGTCACCGTTGCTGTAGCGATACCAGCCCCATTGCAGCGCAGCCACGAGGAACAAAGCGATCACCCACGGCAGCAAGGTGCCACCCAGGGACGTGTGCGCACCGAGCAATGGTGTGATGGTGACGAGGCGGGACTGCAGCCATTCGCCCGCCTGCACCGCGAGGGGAACCAACACAAGCGCGGCGAGGGCGATGAGCGGCGTCACAATGCCCAGCCGCCGCCGAACGGCCGGCCAGAATGCGGTGAGCACCGCGCACAGCGCGGCCAACGGCACCACGATCACGACCGCGTGCACGATCAGCACGTGCAACGGCAATCCGTTGAATTCCCAGTCAAAGTTCATTTATTGTCTTTCCTCGTCTCGGGTTTGCGCAGCTGTCGGGTATAGATCCTGAACACAGCCTGCGACGACAGGCCCGCACACTCTTGGCCTGATCATCGCACGAATCGAGCCGATTCGAGGCAGGTGATCGAAGACATCCGGCGGTCGGCATCCGATCACGCCGCAACGACCCCGTGGTGGGCTCCAGGGGCGCACCGTGCCACCACTCGTGCAAGGGTGGGGAAGTGACCTACACCGCACCGAACGTCTTCACCACCCGTCCAACCCTGCGTGGAACCTTCGGAATGACCGCCTCCACGCACTGGCTCGCTACGGCCTGCGCCCAGGCCGTGCTCGAACGGGGCGGCAACGCCTTCGACGCGGCCGTGGCCGGTGCCTTCGTTTTGCACATCGTGGAACCGCACCTAAACGGACCCGGCGGCGATATGACCGGCGTCTTCGTGACAGCGAGTGAACCGGATGCTCCGCGCGTGCTGATGGGGCAGGGGCCGGCCCCACAGGCAGCCACCATCGACCATTACCGGTCCGAGGGCCTCGACCTCGTTCCCGGATCGGGGGCGCTCGCCGCAGCCGTTCCCGGCGCAGTCGACGCCTGGCTCGTGCTGCTGCGCGACTTCGGCACCTGGGAGCTGCCCGAAGTGCTCGCGTTCGCCCGCGGCTACGCCCGCGATGGGCATCCTGTTCTGGGCCGGGTCGTCGCCACGATCAGCTCGGTCGCAGCCCTGTTCTCCAAGCACTGGCCTACCTCGGCAGCACAGTGGATGCCAAATGATATCCTGCCTGCAGCCGGTGACCTGGTGACCAATGAAGCCTGGGCGAGGAGTCTCGACCGCCTGATCGCGGCCAGCGCCACAACGACCGTCGCGACGAGAGCGGGACGCATCGACGCGGCCCGGCAGGAGTGGCGGGAAGGATTCGTGGCCCGAGCCATCGTCGACTTCGGGCAGACCCCGCACCGGCATTCCTCCGGCACCGATCATGCCGGCGTCATGACACTGGCCGACCTGGCCGGCTTCGAAGCGAGCATCGAGGAAGCCACAACGGTCGTTTTTCGCGGCCACACGATCGCTAAAACCGGCGCCTGGGGGCAAGGACCGGCGTTGCTCCAGACTCTGATGATTCTGGAGGGGTTCAGCGACGCCGAGCTCGACCCCTCTACCGCGCTCGGCGCGCACACCATCCTGGAGGCCCAGAAGTTGGCGATCGCCGACCGGGAAGCGTACTACGGCGACGCCGAAGGACCGCTTGATACCGGACCGCTCGATTACCTCCTGTCGGCGGTCTACGCGGCTACCCGTCGCGCGCTCATCACGGAGACCGCCTCGCACGAGTTTCGCCCTGGCCTCGTACCCGGCTACACCCCGTATTACCCGGTGCTGCGCACCGCGTACACGACCGCGGCATTGACGAAGCAGGGTGCGGAGGCATCCGCTGCAGTCGGTGAACCGACGATCGATGCACCGGCCGGCACCGAAGCTGAGCCAGAAGCCCTCGCGACCGGTGAAATGCGCGGCGACACCTGCCACATCGACGTCGTCGATCGCTGGGGCAACATGGTCTCGGCGACACCGTCTGGTGGCTGGCTGCAGTCGTCGCCCACCATTCCCGAGTTGGGATTCTGCCTCGGTTCACGCCTGCAGATGACCTGGCTCGAGCCTGGCGCACCGTCGGCGCTGACCGGCGGTAAACGCCCACGCACGACCCTCACCCCGACGCTCGTGCTGAAAGACGGGCAAGCGGTTGCGGCGCTCGGCTCCCCCGGCGGTGACCAGCAGGACCAGTGGCAGTTGCTGTATCTGCTGCGCACAATCGTCGGCGGGTACACTCCGCAGCAGGCGATCGATGCGCCCGCCTTTCACAGCACCTCGTTTCCGGGCTCGTTCTGGCCGCGTACCTGGGAACCCGGCAGCGCCGTAGTCGAGGATCGGCTCGGCGAGACAGTCATCGCCGAGCTGGAAGGGCGCGGCCACCAAATCACCCGGGCCGGCGACTGGGCGCTCGGTCGCATCTCAGCGGTCACTCGCGACCCGCGGAGCGGGCTGCTGCAGGCGGCGGCGGATGCACGCGGGGCACAGGGATACGCGGCCGGTCGCTGACCTGGCCACAAAATACCACCGTTTCGCGTATTTTTCTGTCCCACGAATGGGGAGGACATTGACTTGTCTATCCCCACTAGATTGAAGTTATCGAACCGATTACCCGAGTCGGCGATGGAACGGACAATCGTGAAAATGTTGCAGACAGAGTGCCCAGAATGCGAACAGATGGTGTGGATCACGTCGGATACCCGGTTTGCGACCTATCACTCGCTGGCCAACTCAACCAAGGATTGCCCCGGCTCCCGAATGAATGTTCCAGTACCGCCCAAGCAGACCGCCGCGAGCCGTCGACGCGCGCAGGCTGAATTGCTCGCCTGGGCTCACTCCACGACCGCAGTTGGCGCCGACAAACACCAGGCTGCCTGAAGCCACTTCTTGTCCCCCGACCGATGCCATTGACTCACCCAAGCAACTGCTGCCGTCGGTAAACCAGACGAGGCGATGCCCCCGAACTACCGGGACGGCACCGCCTCGTCTGGGTTAACGCGGCCCCCGACCATCCCCCGTGGGCCCAGAGCAAGACGAATCGGTCGAGCGGCGGTTACAACGGGTGTATAACAAACCGACCGACCGGGAGGCGCCGGTCACGTACTGGGGGTAGACTCCCGGATCCATTTTTATCAGCCCCTTCTCAGGCCATCCCCCGTACCGTTGCATACGGAGTTCCCCCACTCCAACGATTGGCCCCGGCATATTTCTCACCTCCCCCCAGGCGAGAAGTGCCGGGGCTTTTTCGTAGTCGGTACCGGCCAGGTGGTCACCCCCAACACGTAACGTTTCAATTTGGACGCTGCGCCGGGTCTAGCGTGGAGGGATGACCTCTCGCACCGAACCGATCCCGGCACCACGGCCGAACAAGCACGATCCGGCCACGCTGGGCTTTCAGACCCAGTCGGTCCACGCCGGCAACACGATCGATGTCGGGTCGGGGGCGCTCCGTACACCGATCGTGATGGCCAACTCATACGCGCTGCCCGACGACCCGTCGATGATGAGCTGGTCGGGCGCGACGCCCGGTCTCTATACCCGCAACACCGGCACAAATCAACAGGGCCTGCAGCAGAAGCTCGCCGTGCTCGAGCGCGGCGAAGACGCCGTGGTTTTGGCCAGCGGTGTCGCGGCCCTGCACGCCGTGTTCTTCACACTGCTCAAGACCGGCGACCACGTCGTCGTCGCCAACGTCACCTACGAGGCCTCGTATCGGCTCTTCACCGAGCTTTTGCCCAACAAATACGGAATCGAGGCCACCTTTGTGGACGCGACGGATCTGGCTGCGGTGCGGTCCGCCATCCGCTCTACGACGCGTCTGATTCACATTGAGACGGTCGGTAACCCCACGACCGCGGTGACGGATGTCGCGGGCGTCGCACAGATCGCGCACGAAGCCGGCGCCCTGCTGTCGATCGACAACACGTTCACGCCGCCGCCGCTGTTTCGCCCCCTCGAGCACGGAGCCGACCTTGTCGTGCACTCGTTGACAAAGTACATCAACGGGCACGGCGACGCGATGGGTGGCGCCGTCATCGGTAGCGCGGCGCTGATTCGCCGGATCAAGGTTGACGCCATGGTCGACGTGGGCGGTGTGATCAGCCCGTTCAACGCCTGGTTGATCATGCGCGGCTCGGTTACGCTTCCCCTGCGCATCCGACAGCACTGCGAGTCGGCGCTCGCCATCGCCCGTTTTCTCGAGGCCGATCCGCGGGTCGCGTACGTCGCCTACCCGGGGTTAGCCTCGCATCCGCAGCACGCTGTGGCCCTGCGGCAGCTGCCGCACGGTTTCGGCGGGGTGCTCGCCTTCGCCGTCACTGGCGATAAGGCGGCGCAGAACCGGTTCGTCGCGAACCTGCGCGTGATCACGTCGGCCGTGTCGCTCGGGCACGATGAGTCGCTCATCGTGCACGTCGACAACTCCGGGCCGCGCGTCGCGGCGTACCCGGCACCGTTTCGCGAATTCGGGCACCTCCGTTTCTCGGTAGGCCTCGAAGACACCATTGACCTGGTGGCAGATCTCGCGGCGGCCCTCGATGCCACGTTCGACGCCGCCGTTCTCTAGTCCGTCGCGCAGCTAAGCGACCAGGGCGCTTGTGATTCGGGCCTCGACCCGCGTGCGGGCGTCGTGCTGAGCGGCCAGTCCGGCCAGGAGCAGAGCCAGCTGATCGGCCGGGGAATCGGGCGCTTCGGGGTGCCACTGCACACCAACGATCGGAGCGCTCCCGTGCTCGAGCGCTTCGATCAGGCCGTCCGGGGCGTGGGCCGCGGCTACCAGCCCGGCGCCGAGACCGTCGACGATCTGGTGGTGGGCGCTCTGCACCGAGATGTCCACCCCGCCGAGGACGGCCGCGATAGTGCTGCCTGCGGCCAGTGTGACGTCATGGGTAGAGAGGATCTGGTCGATCGGCACGTCGATGTTCTTGTGAATGCCGTCGTCGATATGCTGCACGAGGGTGCCGCCGAGGGCGACGTTGATGATCTGCAGGCCGCGGCAGATGCCCAGCAGCGGTGTGCCGAGCGCGAGCGCACGCTGCACGAGAGCGATCTGGCCCTCGTCTGCGGAAGCGAAGTGCACCGTCTCACCCTCATAGCCGGTTGTGCCGCCGTAATAGTTGGGGGAGATATCTTCGCCGCCGACGATGACGACAGCGTCGGCATCCACGGTACGGCGCAACAGTTCGGCAGGGGTGACGTCGGCGGCGGCGACGCGGGTGACAGACCAGCCACCTGCCTTGGCTTCAGAGACGACGCGAGAGTTGAGCACCTGCACCTTGGCGTGGTAGACGGGCCGGTCGGGACGCGCGGTCGTGACCTCGACGACGGCGAGCATGCGGTTCGTGAGTTCTTCGTTCATGCGGGGCTCCCGTCGGTGTCGATCGCGCTGCGCTCAACCAAGGCCGCGTTCATCCCATTTTGGGCGGCGCGCGCGTAGTGTGCGAGCGGTCCTGTAACACGGGGCAACATCGCCCTCGGGCAGATTTTTGGAGGTTCCCAGACTCGGGTCTACCGGTCACCCTAAACTTTGCAACAGACACGCACTTCTCTGGCGGAATCCTTCGGCCAGGGTCACTCTTTGTGAAAGGACCTCCGAATGACCAAGCAGTCCATCTTCGGCCGTATCTCCCAGCTTGCGAAGGCGAACATCAACGCCATCCTGGACTCGGCGGAAGACCCGGCCAAAATGCTTGACCAGATGGTGCGCGACTTCTCGAGCAGCATCTCCGATGCTGAGAGCGCGATTGCCGAGACCATCGGCAACCTGCGTCTGCTCGAAGACGACCACCGTGAAGACCAGGAAGCCGCCGTGGAGTGGGGCGACAAGGCCCTCGCTGCGAGCCGCAAGGCCGACGAGCTGCGCCTGGTCGGCAACGCTGCCGACGCCGACAAGTTCGACAACCTCGCCAAGGTCGCGCTCGGTCGACAGCTCACCTCCGAGAAGGAGGTCAAGACCGCCGAACCACAGATTCAGGCGCAGACCGCCGTTGTCAACCAGCTCAAGACCGGCCTGAACGCCATGAAAGAGAAGCTGGTGCAGCTCACCAACAAGCGCGCTGAGCTGATCGCGCGCTCCAAGACCGCCAAAGCGCAGGCGCAGGTGATGGACGCCGTCAAGAGCATCGACATGATGGACCCGACGAGCGAGGTCAACCGCTTCGAAGACAAGATTCGGCGCGAGGAGGCCCGCGTGCGTGGCGCCCAGGAACTCGCCGCATCCAGCCTCGATGCGCAGTTCGAAAGCCTTGACGATCTCGGCGAACTCACCGAAGTAGATGCCCGCCTCGCCGCTCTGAAGGCCGGCAACACCGCCGCCATCGAGGGTTAGGCCTGCTCACTCGCCACGTGCGAGTCGTGACGACCCGGTCTGTACCCGACACATTCGTCGAGTGACGGCCTGGCGGCATTCGTTCTCCGGTCGGCCGCAAGAATTTTGTTGTCGGCGAAGCGGATGCTGCCTGCACGGTCGCTGGGCCATACTGAGGTATGGCTCCCACCTTCGTTGTAGTACCGCAGTGGCAGGGTTCGACTTCTCCGCGCGCAATGCGCCTGATCGACGGGGCGGCGGCTATCCAGGGCGACCTCCCCTTTTCGGCCACGCGCCTGGTCGATGTGCCGGTCGAGGCCGGTGATTCGCTCGATACCGGCGTGCGTCGGTTCTCGGCGATCCAACAGGTACGCGAACGCCACACCAGGATCTTGCAGGACACCACCGATTGGGCCCTCTCGATCGGTGGCGACTGCGGCATCGCGTTGGCCGCGGTCGAACACGCGGCGCGCACGCATCCGGGCGATCTGGCCGTGGTGTGGTTTGACGCCCACCCCGACCTGCACACGCCGGAATCCTCGCCGTCGGGCGGATTTTGTGGCATGGTCTTGCGCGCGATCAGTGGCGAAGGGCCGGCCGAACTCGAGCTGGCCGCTGCGAGCAGCGTGCGGCTGCAGAACGTCGTTCTCGCCGGCATTCGTGACATCGACGATGCTGAGGACGTACTGCTGAACGAGCACGGCCTGGTGAGCGTGTCGTGCTCCGAGCTGGCCGACCCCGCCGCGCTCATCGCCGCGGTTGCTGCAATCGGCGCCACGCACGTTTTCGTGCACATCGATCTCGACGTGCTCGATCCTTCGGCGCTCGATGGCCTCAGCGATCTCATTCCGTTCGGGCTGAGCGTGGCTGATCTCGGCGGCGCGATCACCGCCCTGCGCGCCGACTTCACCCTCGCCGGCGCGACCATCACCGGGTTCGCGCCCGCGTCCCCGGCAGCGGCGACCGATGACCTGCCCAGTATTCTGCGCATCATCGGCGCGCTCACCCGCTAGCTGGATGCCCCGTCACTGCGCCCCGAGCCGGCCACAGAGCATCCGCTCGCCACTTCCGCCTGCAACGTCACCTGTACCGATGGAGGCCCCATGACCGACGAGCCCCGCATTCTCACCGAGCGTCGCGGCCACATTCTGCTGATCGGGTTCAACCGGCCCGAAAAACGCAATGCCGCCGATTTCTCGCTGTTGCAGCAGCTCGCGCTCGCTTACGGTGAGCTCGACCGCGACCCCGAGCTGCGCGTCGGCCTGGTCTACGCGGTCGGGGAGCACTTCACGGCCGGACTCGACCTCGCCGATATCGGCCCACGACTCGGCCCGAACGGGCTCGAAATGGTACCGGAGGGCGGCATGAACCCGTGGCAAGTGGATGGCCAATCCCTCAGCAAACCGGTCGTCATCGCTGTGCAGGGCACCTGCCTCACCCTCGGCATCGAGCTGATGCTGGCGAGCGACATCGTGGTCGCTGCCGAATCCACTCGGTTCGGTCAGATCGAGGTCGCCAGGGGCATCCTGCCGTTCGGGGGCGCGACGATTCGGTTTCCGCGTGCGGCCGGCTGGGGCAATGCCATGCGCTGGCTGCTCACCGGCGACCTGTTCGATGCCGCCGAGGCGCACCGCCTCGGCCTCGTGCAGGAAATCGTGCCCGACGGCGCCCAGTTCGACCGGGCGCTCGTGCTCGCCGAGAAGATCGCTGCCCAGGCCCCGCTCGCCATCCAAGCCACCCTGGCCAACGCGCGCCTGGCCGAGCGGAGCGGTCCGGCATCTGCTGAAGCAGCACTGCAGCCGGCTCTCGCCAGCCTGGTGGCCACCGAAGACTCCCGCATCGGAATGCAGTCGTTCCTGACCCGGATTCCCGCCGTCTTCCTCGGCCGCTAGTACCCCACGCCCCATCCCGTGTGGACGGGGCCTGGGCCCGGAACGCGGGCCCAGCTTATAAACTGGGCCCGCGTTCATAAGGTGGGCCCGGGGTCACAGTGCTCGTTGAAAGCCAGATAATCGGATCCCAGTCGTTAGCAGCAGGCCGCGACGTCTCAAACAAACTCACACACTGAGTAAGAACGTCAGGGTAGGCTGCATTTAGCTCTCCATGTCCCGGCCAGCGACCACCAGCCCGAACAGCCGTGGCCAGTTTTTCGTCACCAGGCCGGTACACCCCGATTCAAGGAGATTCAATGTCGAGTCAGATCTACGACGTCATCGTCATCGGCGGCGGCGCTGTCGGGGAGAACGTTGCCGACCGCACCGCCCAGGGCGGACTGCGCACGGTCCTCGTCGAGAGCGATCTGGTCGGCGGCGAGTGTTCGTATTGGGCCTGCATGCCGTCGAAAGTGCTGCTGCGAAGCGGCGCCGCCCTCGCTGCGGCCCGCCGGGTTCCGGGGGCCGCCGAGGCCGTCACGGGAAACATCGACGTGCGGGCGACCCTCAAGCAACGCGACTCCATTACGAGCAACTATAAGGACGACGGCCAGGCAAAATGGCTGGAGTCGGCTGGTATCGGCCTCGTGCGTGGCCATGCCCGTCTCACTGGCGTCAAAGAGGTCACCGTGACCGCACCGGATGGCGCGGTCACCGTTCTGACCGCCACCCATGCAGTCGTCGTCAGCACTGGGTCAGCGGCGTTGCTGCCCGACATTGACGGTCTGAAAGAGATCGAGCCGTGGACCAGCCGCGATGCGACAAGCGCCCAGCAAATTCCAGAGCGTCTCGCCGTGATCGGCGGCGGCGTCGTCGCCGCCGAGATGGCTGCAGCGTACTCCTCACTCGGCTCGACGGTGACCGTGATCGCCCGCAGTGCACTGCTCGGCAAGCAGGAACCCTTTGCGGGCGAACTCATCACCGCCGCGCTCGAGGAGAATGGGGTGACCGTGCTCGTCGGCCCGTCTACCACGACCGCGCACCGGGATGAAACCGGTACGGTCACGCTCACGCTCGATAACGGCACCACCGTCGCGGCCGACCAGGTGCTCGTGGCCATCGGTCGAACCGCGCACACCCAAGACCTCGGCCTCGGCACGGTCGGCCTCAACCCGGGTGACTGGCTCATGGTAGACGACTCGCTGCTCGTGCAGGGCGACTCCCCCGCGCTGGCCGGCGACTGGCTCTATGCCACCGGCGACGTCAACCACCGGGCACTCCTCACACACCAAGGCAAATACCAGGCCCGCGCGGCCGGCGACGCGATCGTGACCCGTGCAGCCGGCACCCCGGTGGATGACGCGCCCTGGGGCGCGCACGTGGCGACGGCCGACCACGCCGCCGTTCCGCAGGTGACCTTCACCGACCCGGAGGTTGCCTCGGTGGGGCTGACCGCCGCGTCCGCCGTGAAGGCAGGGTATCGCATCCGCATACTGGATTACGACCTCGCCAACCTGGGCGGCGCCTCGGTACTCGCGGTCGGCTACGTCGGCAAGGCCCGGGCGATCGTCGATCTCGACCGGGAGGTCCTCCTCGGCGTTACTTTTGTCGGCCAAGACGTCGCCGAGCTGCTGCACTCGGCCACGGTCGCGATTGTCGGCGAAGTTCCCATCAGCCGGTTATGGCACGCGGTACCGAGTTTCCCTACCCTCAGCGAGGTGTGGCTGCGCCTGCTCGAAGCCTACGGACGCCCGGGGTTCACCGACGAAGCTTCACAGTAAGGCATGCGTCGCATCCTCTTTGATTCACCTGTCAGCCGGGCCGGCTACCTCTACGCCACCGCAGTCGGGCTGGTCTGGGGGGCGATCTGGAGCACCGGGCGGGTCGAGAAGAGGGCAGGGTTGTTCGTGTTTCGCGGAATGCCACCATGGACCTTCGGTCGCGGCGGCTCCTGCGTTGGCGGCTGCTACCTCACCAACCAGAACATCACAGCCGGTGTGCTCGAGCATGAAGCCGTGCACAAACGCCAGTGGCAACGGTTCGGCATGGTCTTTCCGCTGCTGTACGCGGTCGCCGGGCGCAATCCGCTGAAGAACCGTTTTGAGATCGAGGCCGGCCTGAAAAAGGGTGGCTACCTGCGTTAGAGCAGCGGCTGGCCAGCGCGGCGGCCACCCATCCCTCGTGTGAGGTTCACCCACCGACCAGAGCCGGCCCCCGACGGTCGATTTGCGCCCCCTCGCGAGCGGAAACACACACAAAACCGCCCGGCCTGTGATCAGGCCGGGCGGTTTCTGTCGTGCGGGTGTTACTACTGGCCGGCGACGTATGCCGCGTCGACCGCTGCAGCCTCGGCGAAAACGGCGAGGTTCGCGCGCAGCTTGGCGCCGAGGTCGGCGTCAACGCTGGTCCAGTACCAGATTGCTCGCTCGGTGACCTCGGGGCGAGTCACGCCGCTGATGGCACCGGTGATGGTGTCGAGAAGACGCGCCTTGGCGCCATCGTCGTAGACCTCGCGGTAGAGCGTTCCAGCCTGGCCGAAGTCGCTGTCCTCGCTGCGCAGGGTCGCGGCGGCACGCAGCAGCGTCCCGTCATCCTCCCATGCACCCTCACCAGCAGCCGCCGGGTCGGCGACGGGGCCGCCGAGGGAGTTCGGCGCGTAGTTCGGTACGCTCGGTGCGTTGAAGTGGTGGCGCTGCGAGCCATCCTGCGAGTAGCTGTTGACCGGGCTCTTGGGAGCATTGATCGGCAGCTGCGCGTAGTTGGTACCCACGCGGTAGCGCTGAGCGTCGGGGTAGGAGAAGATACGCGCCATGAGCATCTTGTCAGGGCTCGCCGCTATGCCGGGCACGAAGTTGGCCGGCGAGAACGCCGCCTGCTCGATCTCGGCGAAGAAGTTCTCCGGGTTGCGGTTGAGGGTGTGGGTGCCGACCGGGATCAGCGGGAAGTCGGCGTGCGGCCAGACCTTGGTCACGTCGAACGGGTTGAACCGGTAGGTGTTGCCCTGCTCGTACGGCATGACCTGCACAGACACGTTCCACGACGGGAAGTTGCCGGCAGCGATCGCGTCGGACAGGTCCCGGCGGTAGTAGTCGGCATCCGCTCCGGCGAGGAGTTCGGCCTCTGACCCGTCCATCTCGACGTTGCCCTGGTTGGATTCGAAGTGGTACTTCACCCAGAAACGCTCGCCCGCGGCGTTGATCCACTGGTAGGTGTGCGAACCGAAGCCGGGCATCTCACGCCACGAGCGCGGCAGGCCGCGGTCACCCATGAGGTAGGTGACCTGGTGGGCTGACTCCGGAGACAGGGTCCAGAAGTCCCACTGCATGGTCGCGTCGCGCAGGCCGGTGCCCGGCAGTCGCTTCTGCGAGTGGATGAAGTCGGGAAACTTGATGCCGTCGCGGACGAAGAATACCGGGGTGTTATTGCCGACGATGTCGTAGTTGCCCTCGGTCGTGTAGAACTTGACCGAGAAACCGCGCACGTCGCGCCAGGTGTCTGGACTGCCCTGCTCGCCGGCAACGCTGGAGAAACGCTGCAGGGTCGGTGTGACCGTGCCCGGCTGGAACACGGCCGCGCGGGTGTACTTCGAGACGTCGCCGGTGACGACGAACTCGCCGTGCGCTCCGCCGCCCTTGGCGTGCACGATGCGCTCCGGAATGCGCTCGCGGTTGAACTGGGCGAGCTTCTCGACCAGGTAGCGGTCGTGCAACGCGATGACGCCGTCGGCGCCAGTGGTGAGGGAGTGCGCGTCGCTCGCGACGGGCGTTCCCGTCTGGTCAGTAGTGGGCTTGATAGTCATAGTGCTCCTTGAGAGTGGATCAGCAACGCGTCGTTACGGTGGAAGGTTAGGGGAGAGCGGTTTCGGATTGGCACTGGGCGCACAGGCCCCAGTAGATGACCTCGGCGGCGCGCACGTCGAAGCCGAGCGCGTCCACCGGGGTGAGGCAGGGAGAGTGACCGACGGCGCAGTCCACGTCGTGCACTACGCCACAGCGGGTGCAGACGATGTGGTGGTGATTGTCACCGACCCGGCGTTCAAACAGCGCGGGCGAGCCGGCCGGTTCGATCTTGCGTACGATCCCTGCGGTGGTGAACGAGGACAGCACTCCATAGACCGCCTGGAGTGACGTGCCCGGAAGGTCTGCGCGCACAGCGCCGAACAGTGCGTCGGCGGTCGCGTGGGGTCGGTCGCTAAGGGCCCGCAGCACGGCCAGACGCGGTGCGGTCACCTTGAGCCCAGCCGCGCGGATACCGTCCTCGAGCAACCCGGCGTCGGCTACAGCCGGACGCACGTCTGCGCCGTCGCTCAATTCGGGTATCGTCATGCCCCGATCCTAGCATCTTGTTTTGAGTAATTCAAAACAATGGTGCAATCGTTTAGCTAGCTAGGATAGCGATCAGGGACATTCTGGGAGGAACAGTGCTCGCGATCACCCGCTTTATCTCCGGCAAACGCACCGCCTGGGCGGTACTGCTCGGAACAATCGTTACCGTGGGATTACTGTTCACCCTGCTTCCGGCCAATGACTCAACGGATTTTCCAGCTGCGGGGTTACCGGAAAGCAGCCAGGCTGCCCGGGTCACCGAGCTGCTCACTACGTTTCCTTCCGCCGATCAGACGGCTGCGATCGTGGTGTGGTCCCGGGACAGCGCCAGCCTGACCGCAGCCGACAAGACGGCCATCACCGCCGCGGCGGCTCAGCTCGGGGCCGCGTCGATCGCCCCGCGCGCAGCAACGCCGCAGTTCAGCGACGACGGTCAGGCTGCGTTGAGCGTGGTGCCACTGGAGGCCCTCGGGGCGACGGCCGCTATCGAGAAGGCGGCCACCGCTATCCGCTCGACGGCGTCGACCGCGCTGCCCGGCGGGCTGACCGCCTACGTCACCGGGCCAGTAGGGTTTCAGGCCGACATCACCAATGCCTTCGCCGGAGCCGACTTTCGCCTGCTGCTGGTGACCGTGATCGTCGTTGCGGTGCTGCTCATCGTGACCTATCGCAGCCCGGTGCTGTGGATCGTGCCGCTCGTCGTTGTCGGCCTCGCCGACGGCCTGGCCGGCAAGGTAGCCGGCGCGCTGGCCGAACCGCTCGGTTTTGCCCTCGATGCCTCGATCTCGGGAATTCTCTCCGTGCTCGTGTTCGGCGCCGGCACCAACTACGCCCTGCTGCTCGTGGCGCGCTACCGCGAAGAACTGCTGCACACCGAGAATCGCAACGTCGCGATGCGTACCGCAGTGACGAGCGCCGGCCCGGCCATCGCGGCCAGCGGCGGCACGGTAGCGCTGAGCCTTCTCACCTTGATGTTCGCGGAACTCGCCGGCAACCGGGCCCTCGGTATCGCGTGCGCCATCGGTGTGATCATCGCCATCCTGTTCGCCCTGCTCGTGCTGCCGGCAGCCCTCGTGGTGTGCGGGCGCGGCCTGTTCTGGCCGTTCATTCCGCGCGTGCGGGCTCAGGCAGCGCCGGCGCGCACCGGTTTCTGGACACGGCTCGGCCGGGGCGTGTCCAAGCACCCGGTGATCATCACGGTCATTTCCGTTCTGGCGATCGGCGCTCTCGCCTTCGGGCTGAACGGCGCCGCGGTCGGGCTGTCCCAGGCCGACCAGCTGCTCGGCAACCCGGAATCGGTCGTTGCGCAGCGCATCGTGGACGCGTCGTTTTCGGCGGGGCTGACCAGCCAGACCGTTGTGTTGGCGCCGGAGGCGGCATCCGCTGACACCGTGGCGGTCGCTCTGGCGACCCCCGGAGTTTCTGCGGCGGTCGCCGGTGAGAACGCCGGCGGCCTGACCCGCATCGACGTCACACTCGACAGTGAACCAGGCAGCGACGCAACGTTCGCGACCATCGTCGCCCTGCGCACCGATGTAGCGGATGCCCCCGGCGCCGTTTCGCAATCACTGGTCGGTGGCAGCGATGCCACGGCCCTCGACACGAAGACCAGCGCCGAGCGCGATCAACGTCTGATCCTGCCGCTGATCCTCGGCATCGTCTTTCTGATTCTGGCGCTGTTACTGCGCTCGATCGTGGCACCGGTCCTGCTCATTGCCACGGTGCTCGCCACCTTCTTCGCCAGCCTGGGCGCCTCCAACCTGATCTTTCAAAACCTGCTCGGGTTTGCCGCATTCGACACCAGCGTCGTTTTGTTTGCGTTCCTGTTCCTGGTGGCGCTCGGCGTGGACTACAACATCTTCCTGACGACGCGTGCCCGCGAAGAGGCGCGGCGCTACGGCACCCGCGAGGGAATGGTGCGGGCGCTGTCCTCGACCGGCGCCGTGATCACGAGCGCCGGCATTTTGATCGCCGCCGTATTCGCCGTGCTCGGGGTGCTACCCGTTGTTGCTCTTACCCAGATCGGCGTGATCGTCTGCATCGGTGTGTTGCTGGACACCCTGGTCGTGCGCACCGTGCTCGTGCCGGCCCTGGTCTTTCTGGTCGATGACCGGTTCTGGTGGCCGTCCAACCCCGTGGCGACGCGTCAGTAGGTTGACGCCGGCTCGGGCGGTACTCGCTCCTGCCAGCGGATGCGCCGCTCCAGTTGCGCGCCGAGCGCGAGCAGCGTGGCCTCGCCGCCCGGCCGGCCGATGAGCTGCACCCCCATCGGCAGGCCGTTCTCGGTTTGGTGCACCGGAAGCACGATCGCCGGCAGTCCGCTCACGTTGATCATCGACGTGAACGGCGTGTACTGAACCTGCTGGGCGAAGTTCGCCTCGGCGTCGTGCGCGTCGTACCATCCGACCGGCCGCGGGGTCAGGGCCATGGCCGGGGTCAGCACGGCATCGAATTTCGACAGTTGCTGAATGAACGACCGCTCGAACGCGGTCAGCGCGGCGAGCGCCTGCGCAAGCTCGCGGGCACTGAGATTTCGGCCCCGGGCGAGCAGCCACTGGGTCAACGGTTCGAGTAGGGCGATCTCGGCCTCGGTCTCGGCCGGGATGCTCGCCGCGCCAGCCTGCCAGATGGTGCGAAACGCCGGCCCGTAGCTCGGGTCGGGCAGGAGCGCCGTCTCTTCGAGTCCGTGGTGCAGCGCGGCGAATCCCGCAACGGCCAGGTCGAGCGCCTCCTGCGCTTCGGGGGCGATTTCGATGGAGTAGTCGTTGTCCCAGGCCGAGGTCGTCATGACGCCGAGCTGAAACCGGCCCTCGCCGCGCACGGCCGCTGCCAGCAGCGGCGTCTGATCATCGGGGGCCCGCAGTGCGTAGTAGTGGTTGGGGTGACTGTCCCGGGGCACGATCATGGCATCGAGCAGGAGGGCGGCATCCGCTACAGTGCGAGCGAGCGGGCCACCAACGGAGAGGCCGCCGAGCTTGTCGATGCCGGAAGCGGCGGGCACACGCCCGCGACTGGGCTTGAGGCCGACGAGGCCGCAGGCGGCCGCCGGAATGCGGATAGACCCGCCGCCGTCGGAGCCGGGCGCGAACGGGAGCAAGCGCGCTGCGACCGCGACAGCGGCGCCGCCGCTGGATCCGCCGGCACCGAGCGCGAGGTTCCACGGGGTGCGGGCGGGCGGGGAGGCCAGGCTTTCGGTATACGAGGCGAGCCCGAATTCGGGCGTGTTGGTTTTACCGAGGCTGACTCCCCCGGCGTCATCGAGTACCTGCACCAGATCGTCGGACCGGTCGGGCACATAGTCGGCGAACAGGCGCGACCCGAACCCGGCGTGCACCCCCGCACGCTGGTACAGGTCTTTGTCGGCGAAGGGGAGGCCCCAAAGCGGCGCGGTGAGCGGCATCCGCTCTTCAACGAAGCGGGCCCGGGCCCTGGCGGCATCCGCGGTCACGGTGACGAAGGCGCCGAGCGCTGGATTGAATTTCTCGATGCGGGCCAGGTAGTGCTCGGTGAGCTCGCTCGGGCTGATCTCCCTCCGCTGCAGGGCCTGCCATTGTTCCAGGGCGGTCAGTTCGTGTGGATCAGCCATGATCCGAGCCTAGTTCGACCGGGCTCGGTGACCGGCCACCTCTGGTCATGTTCGTTCCGGGAGGCTAACCTCAAGCCATGGCCAGCGCTTTGTACAATCCCATCGGCACTACCGCGCTCATCACCGGAGCGTCGAGCGGACTCGGCGTCGGCTACGCGCACGAACTCGCCCAGCGCGGCGCGGATCTCGTGCTAGTCGCCCGCCGTCAGGCCCGTCTGGAGGCGCTCGCGGTCGACCTGGCCGAGAAATACGGCACCGTCTCCACCGTGATTCCGCTTGATCTCAGCGAAGCGGATGCCGTCCCCGAGCTGGTCTCCGACCTGCGCGAGCGGGCGATCACCATTGGCACCCTCGTCAACAACGCCGGCTTCGCTACCTTCGGCACCGTACTCGACTCCGACCAGGTGCGGGAAGCGGAGCAGGTCGCCCTCAATGTGCACGCACTGACCGCGCTGACCCATGCCTTTCTGCCCGATCTGGTCGAGACGGCCTCGCTGCATCCGCACACGGCAGCGCTGGTGAACTTGGCGAGCACGGCGGCATTCCAGCCGGTGCCGCGCATGGCCGTCTACGCGGCGACCAAGGCCTATGTGCTCAGCTACACCGAAGCGGTCAGCTACGAGACCCGCCCGAGCGGCCTCAAGGTCACCGCGATCTGTCCGGGCCCCGCCGACACCGAGTTCTTCGAGATCGCCCAGACGAGCTCCGGTAAGAAGGGCACGCCACTGACGGTCAACGAGGTCATGCGTGCCTCCTTCGCCGCTCTCGACCGATCGGTGACGCCGTCGGTCGTGTTGGTCGGCGCGCGCAACGCGCTGCTCGCCCGGATGGTCAGCATCTCCCCTCGGCGCGCCGTGCTGAATGCGGTGGGGCGCATGAACACGCCACGCGTCGCCAGGTAACGACCTCGATCCCTGGCAGAAAACCGACGGCTGCCACCCCGGCCCCGGGCGCTTCTTCCGCTGCACCGGGCGCCGATCACCCGGATGCGCGAGACTGGACGTATGCCCGATCTCACTTTGCACGGCGGCGTCGGCAGCCGTGTCGACGCCGAGATCGAAGTAAAGCGATCCAAATTTCTGTGCCGCCTGGTCAGAACCGAGACAGAGGATGCGGCGCGCGCTGCGATCGACGACGCACGGAAGGCGCACTGGGGTGCTCGCCACCACTGCTCGGCATTCGTGCTCGGGTCATCCGGTGCTCCCGATCAGGTGCGTCGTTCGAATGACGACGGTGAACCATCGGGAACTGCGGGGCGGCCCATGCTCGAGGCACTGTCCGGGCGAGGTTTCGTCGACTGCGTGGCCGTCGTCACCCGCTACTTCGGTGGCACCCTCCTCGGTGCTGGCGGCCTGGTGCGCGCGTACTCAGAGGCCGTTCTCACGGCGATCGACGCGGCCCAGTCCCTGGGGCTGGTCGTGGAGCGCGAACGCCGTGAATTGTTCACGCTCGCCTTGCCCCACGCGGATGCCGGCCGCATCGAGGCCGAGTTACGCCAGCGCGGAGTGCTCATCCTGGGAACGCAGTATGGGCTCGACGCGGTGCTGAAGATTGCCGATGACGACGCGACGCGACTCGCCGCGGTCGTCGCCCGAGTCACGGCCGGAACCGCGGAATTGGAGGCCCTCGGCCACGAATGGGTCGACGTCGAACGGTAACCAACGACAAAAAGTCCTGGAGCGCGCGGGTTGCGCGCTTGGCTATTCGTCGGCAGTGGCGGTCAGGCGCGCAGATCGCTGGGCACTTGCTCGCACCCGTGACTGGACTACTTCAGGCTTTTTTGCAGCAGAATCGTGCCGAGCCAGCGCTCGAACTTGAACCCGACCTTGCCCATGCGGCCGATCTCGTCGAAGCCGAAGTCACGGTGCAGCTTGATCGAGGCATCCGCTCCCTGATCGGCGATGACGGCGATGATCTCCTTCAGGCCAGCTGCTTTAGACCGCTTGATCAGCTCGCCGAGCAGCTCGCGGCCGAGCCCCTTACCCGTCGACGCCGCGCCGAGGTAGATCGAATTCTCCACCGTGAACCGGAAGGCCTTCTTCTGTTTCCACGGGCTGACCAGGGCGTAACCGAGAATTTGGCCGGCCGGCGAGACAGCGACGATGAACGGCATGCCCTGCTTGTTCAGGTAATAGAACTTGTCGCGCCACTCGGCGAGCGTCATCGCGTCTTCGTCAAAGGTGACGGTACTGTTCGCGACGTAGTAGTTATAGATCTCGCGAATGTGCGGCAGATCCGTTGCTCGAACCTCGCGCATCGTGTATTCGAACGGCGCCTCGACCGCGATTTCCGGTCGCAGGTGGCGGGGCAGTCGACGACGAGGCTCGTATTCTTCCTCAAGCACCCGGCACTCCCCTTTCTGGTTGGTTCCAGATTACCGGAAGAGCCCACTGCACCGGTGCCGCCCCCTGCGCGGTGAGCAGCCGGTTGGCGCCGCTGAACGGCCGGGAGCCGACAAAGCCGCGACGGGCTGAGAGTGGGCTCGGATGCGACGATGCGATGACGGGGGTATCGCCGAGCAGGGGCCGAAGCGCACCGGCATCCTGGCCCCACAAAATCGCGACGAGCGGATGCTTCCGCTGCACGAGTGCACGGATCGCCTGGTCGGTCACGCTTTCCCAACCGTGTCGACGATGCGATCCGGCTGCACCGGCCCGCACGCTGAGCACCCGGTTGAGCAGCAATACCCCCTGATCAGACCATGCCGAGAGGTCGCCGTGCTCGGGGCGCGGCAGGCCCAGGTCGGCCGCGAGCTCGGTGTAGATGTTGCCCAGGCTCCGCGGCACCGGCCGCACGTCGGCGTTGACGGCGAAGGCCAAACCGATCGGATGCCCCGGAGTGGGGTACGGGTCCTGCCCGACGATGAGCACCCGTACGGCGTCGAACGGTTGTTGAAACGCACGCAGCAGATGCTCCGGCGCGGGCAACACTACGTGGCCGGCCGCCCGTTCGTTCGCCAGAAAATCACCCACCCGGGCCAGGTCGTCGGCCACGGGAGCGAGTACTCGTGCCCAGCCCGGGTCGATCTGCCCGGTCGCCGCGAGCGCATCGAGGTTCATGAGCCGGTCAGGCGCCGATGGTGCTCACGAGAACGCCACCGTCGGCCTGACTGATCCGCCAGACGCTGCCGGCTCCGAGCACGCCGAGGGCGCCCTCACCGACCACGAGCACGGTATTCTCGTCGATGGCCAGGCCGCCGTCGATGAGGCCAGCCTCGGTCGCCGCGATCAGTCGGGACAGGCTGCCGGACTGGGCAGCATGCACATCGACCGTGACGTCGAGCAGGCCGATCCCCTGGGCCAGGGTGATTTCATCGAGGCCTTCCGAGACATGTTCCGGAGTGACCTCGACGCCGCCGATACGCCAGCCGCCGATGAGGGCGCGTTCGGCCGCGATCATGGCGCCGGCCGAGAAACCGAGGTAGGGCACACCACTAGACACCTGGCGGCGAATCTCGCCGGCAATCGGCAGCAGAGCTGCCAAATAGTCGGGCGTCACCCCGCCGCCGATGATGATGCCATCGACGGCGCCCAAAGCGGTCAGGGTGGCCGTGTCACCGGGCGCGAGCACGGTGCGGCGGGTCTCCACGCCGGTGCCGAGCGATGCGGCGAGCTCTTCGGCGTGCGCACTACCCGGGCCGACAGTGATAATCGCCACGACCGGTTCATCGCGGCCGGCCTGGCCGGCATGAGCGATCACCTCGGACCGAAAGGTCGCGAAGACCGGAACGTCGTGTACGGGGTCTCCCCCGCCGCCGACCAGGTGCACGCTCACGCGGCGACCTCAGCCGTCACGTCAACAGGCAGGTCGGCCGTCACGTCGGCAGGCAGGTCAGCAGGCAGGTCAGCCAGCGTTTCCGGCGCGCTGCTGTCGGGGGCTCCCGCAACCGGTGCCAGCGCCGACCAGGGGAACACGATCCATTTGTCGGTCTCGCGCCAGGTGAAATCGGGCACGTGCACCGTGCGCGGCTTGGTATACAGGGTCGCGGTGCGCACCTCCATCGCGGTCTCGCCGAGCAGGCGCATGACCAATGCGAGGGTGTGGCCAGAGTCAGAGACGTCGTCGACGAGCAGAACCCGCTTGCCGGCGAGGGCCGGGGCGTCGAGCATCGGCGCCGATAGCACGGGCTCGGGCAGTCGTTCGTCGATGCCGGTGTAGAACTCCACGTTGATGCTGCCGCAGTTCTTCGTGCCGAGCGCGTACGACACAGCGCCGGCCAGCAGTAGTCCGCCGCGGGCGATGGCGATCACCACATCGGGATGAAAGCCACTGCCTCGCACTCGAGTCGCCAGCTCACGCGACGCCGCGGCGAAGTCGGTCCACTGCAGAATTTCGCGGTCAATCACGAGCGGAGGGGACGCATCCTGGGCATCTAGTGTCATCCGTCAATGCTAGCTATGTCTGAGCGCGCACGAAGCGGATGCCGCGCTGCCAGCGGGCAACGGGGCATCCGTTTCGCAAGATGAGAACGCTATGAAACCTGACGCTGGTCGACGCCGTTGTAGGCAGACAGCGGGCGAATGAGCGCGTTGCTCTTCTTCTGCTCCATGATGTGCGCGGTCCACCCGGTGATGCGCGCCGCGACGAAGATCGGCGTGAAGGTGAGGGTATCGAAGCCCATCAGGTGGTAGGCCGGGCCCGACGGGTAGTCGAGGTTGGGCAGAATCGCCTTGCGTGTCGTCATGGCCGTCTCAAGGGCTTCGTACAGTTCGAGCAGTTCCGGCTTCTGGTAGTGGTCGACCAGGGAGACGAGCGAGGCACGCATCGTCGGAACCCGCGAGTCACCGTTCTTGTAGACGCGGTGCCCGAAACCCATGATCTTGCGCTTCTCGGCGAGCGCCTGGGCCAGCCACGGTTCGGCCCGCTCGGCCGCGCCGCTGCCGAGGCCGATCTCGGTGAAGGTGTGCATGACGGCTTCATTGGCGCCGCCGTGCAGGGCTCCCTTGAGCGCCCCGACCGCACCGGTCACGGCCGAATACAAATCGGACAGGGTCGAGGTGATGACCCGTGCGGTGAACGTGGACGCGTTGAAGGAGTGCTCGGCGTAGAGGATCATCGACACGTCGAAGGCGTTGACGACGACAAGCTCCGGCACCTCGCCGAAGGCCATGTGCAGAAAGTTCGCCGAATAGCCGAGGTCGTCGCGCGGTTCGACCAGATCGAGCCCGTGGCGGCGGCGTTGGTCGTAGGAGACGATCGCGGGCAGCTGGGCGAACAGGCGAATCGACTTGGCGAGGTCGGATTCCGGCGACGAATTCTCGGCCTCCGGATCGCTCGCGCCCATGACGCTCACCGCGGTGCGCACGACATCCATCGGGTGTGCGGTGAGCGGCAGCTCGTCGATGATGCGCTTGATCACCGGGCTGAGGTGGCGCACCGACCGTTCGAGCGCCTCGAAGTCGGCGAGCTGCCGCTCTGTGGGTAGTTCGCCGTGCCAGAGCAGGTAGGCAACCTCTTCGAAGCTCTTCTTGGCCGCGAGCTCCTGCACCGGATAGCCCCGGTAGAGCAGTGAGTTGGTCTCCGGATTGACCTTGGAGACCGCGGTCGTGTCGACGACGACACCGGTCAGGCCCTTGTAAATGTGCGGAGTGACGCGTGGCAGTGTTTCGGTGTCAGACATTGTGCTCCTTCAGACCGTGCGCCGAACTGGGTGTGGAAATGTGCGGGTTCAGGGTGAAATCGAAGATACCCGAATCGAATTGACTGTACGAGGCATAATCGAGCAACTCGTACAGCTCGGCCCGGTGCTGCATCTCGGGCAGCATCGTGGTGAGCGAGCCTGTCTGCTCGATCGCGTCGAGTCCACGCGCCGCCGCCCCCATCGCCAGGCGCAGCAACGACACCGGAAAGATCACCAGGTTCATGCCCACATTCTCGAGCTGCTGCACCGTGTACAACTCGCCCTTGCCGAACTCGGTCATGTTCGCCAGGATCGGCACCGACACGGCTGCCCGAATTGTTTCGAACTCGGCCAGGCTGCCCATCGCCTCGGGGAAGATCGCGTCGGCCCCGGCATCCTGCAGCTGCTTGGCCCTGGTGACGGCGGCGGCCAACCCGTCAACGGCACGGATATCGGTGCGCGCCATCACGAGAAAGTTCGCGTCCCGGCGCGCATCGACGGCGGCGCGGATGCGCTTGATCGCGGTGTCGGCGTCCACGACCTGCTTGCCATCGAGGTGGCCGCAACGTTTCGGGTTGATCTGGTCCTCGATGTGCATGCCGGCAAGTCCCGCGTCTTCGAGGGTCTGAATCGTGCGCGCCACATTCATCGGCTCGCCGAAACCGGTGTCGGCATCGACGATGGCCGGCAGGTCGGTCATGCGGGCGATCTGCTGCGACCGGCCGGCCACCTCGGTAAGAGTGGTCAGGCCGATGTCGGGCAGGCCGAGGTCAGCCGAGAGCACCGCGCCCGAAATGTAGACGCCCTCGAAACCCTTCTGCTGGATGAGCTTGGCCGAGAGCGGGTTGAACGCGCCGGGGTAGCGCAGAATCTTTCCGCTGGTCAGGCCCCCTCGCAGGGCAATGCGCTTATCAGCGGCGGTCGTGCCCGCATAGAGCATTAGAAGATTCCGTTCGGGGTGGTAATCGACGCCAGCAGTCCCGGCTTGGCCACGATGGTCAGCCCTCCGAGGTCTGCGGCGCCAAGCTCCGGCAGGCGCTGGGCCAGGGCGAGGAATCGTTCGATCTCGAACTCCTCCATTACCGGCGCGGCCAGCGTGCGGAACTTGTTGATGTACTCCGAGCGAGCGAAGGGACGAGCGCCGAGCGGATGCGCGTCAGCGACGGCGATCTCGTCGACCAGGCGGGTTCCATCGGTGAGTTCGATTTCGACGCGACCGCCGAATGCCTTTTCGGCCGGATCGAGGGAGTGGTAGCGACGCGTCCATTCCTTGTCTTCAGTCGTCGTGACGGTGTTCCACAGCGCGATGGTGTCGGGGCGGCCGGCACGCTCGGGGCTGTAGGAGTCGACGTGGTTCCAGGTTCCGTCCTGCAGGGCCACCGTGAAAATATAGGGAATGGAGTGGTCGAGGGTTTCGCGGCTCGCGGTGGGGTCGTACTTCTGCGGGTCGTTGGCGCCGGAGCCGATCACATAGTGCGTGTGGTGGCTGGTGTGGATGACGATGCTCTTGATCGCGCCGGCCACGAGCAATTCGGGGTGCTCGTTGTGCAGCCTGCGGGCGAGGTCGATCCAGGCCTGCGCCTGGTACTCGGCCGAGTGCTCCTTGGTGTAGCTGTCGAGAATGGCGCGTTTGATGCTGCCGGCGGCTGGCAGCGACACGTCGTAGGAGCCGTCTGGTCCGTCGAGCAGCCAGGCGATGACACCGTCTTCGCCCTCGTAGATCGGGGTCGGACTGGTCTCACCGCGCAGCGCTCGGTCGACGGCTTCGACGGCCATCTTTCCGGCGAATGCCGGCGCGTGGGCCTTCCAGGAGGAGATTTCGCCCTTGCGCGACTGACGGGTGGCGGTCGTGGTGTGCAGCGCCTGGCCGACGGCCTGAAAGATGATCTCCTTGTCGAGGCCGAGCAGGGTGCCGATGCCGGCAGCGACCGACGGGCCGAGATGGGCAACGTGGTCGATCTTGTGCTCGTGCAGGCTGATCGATTTCACCAGGTCGATCTGGATCTCGTAGCCGGTAGCGATGCCGCGAATCAGGTCGCTGCCGGTCAGGCCGCGCGGCGCGGCGAGGTGCTGGGCGACGGCCGTGATCGGGGGGATGTTGTCGCCCGGGTGGGAATATTCGGCGGCCAGAAAAGTGTCGTGGTAGTCGAGTTCACGAACGGCGACGCCATTGGCCCAGGCGGCCCACTCCGGGGAAACCCGGCGTGCCGGCGCGAGGCCGAATACGGTTGCGCCATCACCACCGTTGGAACGCGGGTGTGCCAGCGCCTGCGAGCGAGCAGCGATCACCGGGCGCCGGGTCAGGCTGGCCGCAGCCACGGAGGCATTATCGATCACCCGGTTGATGACCATTTCGGTTACTTCCTCGGAGACTGCGGCAGGGTCGGCGGCGACCTCGGCGATCTTCCAAGCCAGCTGGTCCTCGCGGGCCAGATTCTCGTCGCTCCTGTGAACTCGAACATGGTGCTGCTGCACGGTGGGTCCCTTCGTTGGTCGGCCGGAGTCGTTGATCGACTACCGTTCCGAGTCCTCTTCGATCGCCGCGAGGACGCTCAAGAGGCTTTGGTGAAGATGAATATGGGTGGCATGGGCTGCCAGCGACGGATCGCCGGCAATAATGGCGTCAATAATCAGCAGGTGCTCGGTGGCTGCGGCACGAAGCCGCCGCGGATTACTTCGGGCCAGCCGACGGATTCGGGCCAGGTGGGTGCGTACGGCGCGCAGGGCGCCGACCAGAAAAGGATTTTCAACGGCCGCATCGACGGCGTCTTCGAGTTCGTCGATGAGCGCGTAGTAGCGGTGCACACCAATATCGCCCTGATCCAGAAGCTCAGGGGCAGTCACAAATGCATCGCGGAGTTCTTGAAAAGGTGCGGGCTCGCGCCGAGTGGCAGCCAGGCGAATGGCCTGCACCTCGAGCGCCTGGCGCAGTTCGTATAGTTCGGAGATACTGTCAACGGAGATGTCGGTCACTTCGAAGCCACGACCACGGCGTCCCACGACAAGACCGTCGGCGATCAATCGGGCCACCGCTTCGCGCAGCGGAGTGCGGGATACGCCAATGCGCTCAGCCTGTTCGACTTCGAGAAGGGCGGCACCGGGGGCGAGGAGGCCATTGAGAATCTCTCCGCGCAGCTGACGGTACGCCCGCTCGCTAGCCCGAAGCGGTGCGCCCAACCCCAACATTGCGGTTTCTGTATACACAAAAGTGATCCTATTCCACCTTGCTGGGTTATATGCAATACTTCAAGCACTCTTTGTATACAGAGAAACTTCGATGGAGAAGGTTTACATGAACGGCGAATCAGGTGCGAGCTACCGGGAAGCTTGGCGACGCAGCATTTCGTCGCCAGAGGATTTCTGGCTGGAGGCTGCCGCCGGCATCGAGTGGATCACGCAACCGACGAGTGCCCTCGCCGTTGACGGTACGGCGACCGGAAGCTGGTTTCCGGGGGGCACACTCAACACGAGCTACAACGCTCTCGATCGACACGTTCTCGCCGGGCGAGGCGCCCACACGGCATTGATCTACGACTCCGCAATGACCGGCACCCGCATACAGGTCAGCTACCTCGACCTGCTCGGTCGGGTCGCCAAATTCGCCGGAGCCCTGCGCGCCAATGGTGTCGGTACCGGCGACCGGGTCATCATCTACCTGCCGATGATCCCCGAAGCCGTCGTCGCCATGCTCGCCTGCGCTCGCATCGGAGCGGTGCACTCCGTTGTGTTCGGCGGTTTCGCCGCGACGGAACTCGCCGTGCGCATCGATGACGCCCGTCCCCGTGTCATCGTGACGGCATCCGGTGGTCTCGAACCCGGCCGCATCGTTGAATACCTGCCACTCGTCGAGAAGGCCATCTCCCTGAGCCAGGGCTCGGTGCACACGGTCATCGTTCGGGACCGAGAGAGTGTTCCCGGCTCGGCTGCGGACTACCGCGACGGTTCCACGGATACCGTGTGGCTGGACTGGGCCGACGAGGAGGCCAAAGCCGCGCCGGCTGACCCGGTCGCCCTGCGGTCCGAGGATCCGCTGTACATTCTCTATACATCCGGCACGACCGGAAAGCCCAAGGGCATCATTCGCGACAACGGCGGCCACGCTGTCGCCCTGAACTGGTCGATGCGCAATGTGTACAACGTGGGCTACGGCGACGTGTATTGGACCGCTTCCGATGTCGGCTGGGTGGTCGGCCACTCCTACATCGTCTATGCACCCCTTCTGGCCGGCGCTACCACGGTGATTTACGAGGGCAAGCCCATCGGCACCCCCGATGCCGGGGCTTTCTGGCGTGTCGTCGACGAGTACAAAGTGAAGGTGCTGTTCACCGCTCCAACGGCCATTCGAGCCATCCGTCGCGTCGACCCTGACCTGCTCGAACTGAAGAACCACGACGTGTCCAGCCTGACCAGCCTGTTCCTGGCCGGGGAACGCCTCGACCCCGAAACCTTCCACTGGGCCAACGATGGGTTGCACTGCCCGGTCGTCGACCACTGGTGGCAGACCGAGACAGGGTGGCCAATCTGCGCCAACCTGCTCGGCATCGAAGAGTTGCCGACCAAACCGGGCTCGGCCACGGTTCCGGTGCCCGGGTACGACATCGCCATCCTCGATTCCCAGGGCCGACCGATCGAGAAGATCGGCAAGGACGGCAACATCGCCATTCGACTTCCGCTGCCACCCGGCACACTTCTCGGGGTCTGGGGCAGCGAGGACCGTTTCACGAGTTCTTACCTGACCGCTTTTCCCGGCTACTACGCCACCGGTGACTCCGGACATTTCGATACCGACGGCTACCTGTTCGTGATGGGTCGCACCGACGACGTGATCAACGTTGCCGGGCACCGGCTCTCGACCGGTTCCCTCGAAGAGGTCCTCACGCTGCACCCTGCCGTCGCCGAGTGCGCCGTACTCGGCGTGCACGACCCGCTCAAGGGTCAGCGTGCCGCTGGTTTCGTCACCCTCAAAGCGGGCAGTATTGTCGATCACGACGTACTTGCCGCAGAACTCGTCGCCCTCGTTCGGGAACACGTCGGCCCGGTCGCCGCTTTTCGCGACGTCACCATCCTCGACCGGCTGCCCAAAACGCGGTCGGGCAAGATTCTTCGTAAGACCATTCGGCAAATCGTCGATGGAGAAGAATATTCCATCCCTCCCACCATCGAAGACCCCACCGTTCTCGACGATCTGAAACGGGCGCTGTCGGCATCCGTTTCCTAACCCGGTCACGAGCATTCCGCCCCCACCGGGAGCCCACACTCTTTTCCACACGCGCATTTTCCATCCCCGCATTTTCCATCTTTGAGGCAAGGAGGCCCCATGAGTGAAGCAGTGAAAAACGCCCCACCGAAGTCCACAATCGATTACGAGGCGTACGAGAAGACGCCTCAGTTCCTGCATATGAAGAAGACCCGCAACCGATTCGTCGTGCCGCTCTCGATCTTCTTCCTGGTCTGGTACATCGCCTACGTTCTCGCCGCGGCGTATTTGCACGATTTCATGGCGACGCCGGTCTTTGGCAGCATCAACATCGGTCTGCTCCTCGGCCTCGGCCAGTTCGTCACCACCTTCGTCATCACGATGAGCTATGTGACCTTCGCCAACCGCAAGATCGATCCCCTGACCGAAGAACTTCGCGGCGAACTTGAGCGGATGGAACAGCGATGAACGCTTTGCAGATCTTGGCCGAAACCGTCAAACCGGTCGAAAACAATCCGGTACTGAACATCTCGATCTTCCTCGCCTTCGTGGCGGTGACGCTGATCATCGTGATCCGTTCGGGACGCAACAACAAGACCGCCGCAGATTATTACGCGGGTGGCCGCTCCTTCACCGGGCCGCAGAATGGTTTCGCCATCGCCGGAGACTACCTCTCAGCAGCGTCGTTCCTCGGCATCGTCGGCGCGATCGCCGTCACCGGCTACGACGGTTTCATGTATTCCATCGGATTCCTCGTGGCCTGGCTTGTCGCCCTCTTGCTCGTCGCCGAACTCATGCGCAACACGGCCAAGTTCACCATGGCCGACGTGCTCTCCTTCCGGTTGAAGCAGGGCCCCGTGCGCATGGCAGCAGCAACGACCACCCTGGCGGTCTGCTTCTTCTACCTGCTCGCCCAGATGGCCGGTGCCGGCGGACTCGTCTCACTGCTTCTCGGCATCAATGACAAGCTCGGCCAGTCCATCGTGGTGACCGTCGTGGGCGGCCTGATGATCGTCTACGTGCTCGTGGGCGGCATGAAGGGCACCACCTGGGTGCAGATCGTCAAGGCATTCCTGCTCATCATCGGTGCGTTCGCCATGACCATCTGGGTACTCGCGATCAACGGCTTCAGCCTGTCGAACCTGCTTGACAGCGCGGTTGCCGTCTCCGCCGCCGGCGCAGACATCCTGGCCCCGGGCCTGAAGTACGGCGCAAACCCGCTCGACTTCATCTCCCTCGCCCTCGCCCTGGTTCTCGGAACCGCCGGCCTGCCGCACGTGCTGATGCGTTTCTACACGGTTCCTACCGCCAAGGAAGCTCGGCGCTCGGTGGTCTGGGCCATCTGGCTCATCGGCGCGTTCTACATCTTCACCCTGGTGCTCGGCTTCGGTGCCGCGTCGCTCGTCGGTGCGGAAACAATCGAAGCCGCACCGGGCGGCGTGAACTCGGCAGCCCCCCTGCTCGCTCTCGCTCTCGGCGGACCGCTGCTGCTCGGCTTCATCTCGGCCATTGCCTTTGCGACGATCCTGGCCGTCGTGGCCGGCATCACGATCACGGCAGCAACGAGCTTCGCACACGACATCTATGGCTCCGTCATCAAGAAGGGCAAGGGAAACCCTGACGACGAGGTCAAGGTCGCCCGTCGTACCGTCGTTGTCATCGGAATTCTGGCCATCGCCGGCGGTATCGGCGTGCAGGGGCAGAACATCGCCTTCCTGGTCGCCCTGGCCTTCGCCGTCGCGGCGAGCGCCAACCTGCCGACCATTCTCTACTCCCTGTTCTGGCGTCGGTTCACGACCCGTGGCGCGGTCTGGAGCATGTATGGCGGATTGTCCTCGGCCGTTCTGCTGATCATCTTCTCGCCAGTGTTCTCGGGCACGCCCACCTCCATGTTCGGCGAGGGTGTCGACTTCGCGTTCTTCCCGCTGAGCAACCCGGGCATCGTCTCGATCCCACTCGGATTCTTCCTGGGCTGGCTCGGATCGGTCACCAGCACCACGAAGGAGAGCCCGAAGCTCGCCGCCGAAATGGCCGTGCGCTCACTCACCGGTCACGGCGCCGAAAAGGCCGTCGAGCACTAACCCCCGCCCCTCACCCGCAATGACGAACGGGCTGGCCAGGATCTCACGATTCCGTCCAGCCCGTTTTTTAGCAACGCTGCGGGCTGCCTGCTACTCCCGAACTTTTAGAGGACCACGGGCGATGCGGGTCGTGGCAGCCTGGGCGACCGGCTTGATCACGATCAGGTCGAGGTTCACGTGCGCGGGCCGCTCAACACTTGCAACGATGGTCTCGGCGATGTCCTCGGCCGAGAGCGGGTCGGGCACGTTATCGTAAGCTGCGACAGCCTTGTCGGCGTCACCGTCAAAGCGAACCAGACCGAACTCATCCGTTTTGACCATGCCCGGCGCGATCTCGATCACCCGGATCGGCTCACCGGAGAGTTCGAGGCGCAGCACCTCGGTCATGGCGTGCGCGGCGAACTTGGCCGCGTTGTAGCCGCCGCCGCCGAGGTAGGCGACATGGCCCGCAATCGATGTGACGGTCACAATATCGGCTGATCCGGCCCCGGAGTCGATGCCGGCGCGCAGTAGCGGCAGGATGGCCGTGGTGACCCGCTTGACGGCGAGCACGTTGATCTCGTACATCCAGGCCCAGTCTTCGATGCTGCCGGCCTCGACCGAGTCGAGACCCTTGGCGCCGCCGGCATTGTTGACGAGCGCGTGCACCGGGCCGCTGGCGGCGAGGTAGTCACGCAAGGCGTCGACATCCGCCTGCACTGTGAGGTCGGCGGTGAAGACATCCGCCCCCGTTTCAGCTTGCAGCGTTCTGAGGCGGTCGGCACGCCGCGCGACCCCCACCACGTTCCAGCCATGCTCCCGGAACAGGCGTGCCGTTGCCGCTCCAATTCCTGAACTTGCCCCGGTCACAACCACTCGTCGAGTACTCATTTGTCCATTGTGGCGGGAGAATGGTGTCAATGAGCGCACTGGACACCACCACTTCACCGCAGAAGCGTCGCGTACCCCTCTGGGACAACGCGCGCTGGGTCGCCGTGACCCTCGTGCTGATCGGCCACGCGATTCTCAAACTCATCGGCGAATCGGATGTCGCGTACACGCTGTATCTATTTATTTACGCCTTCCACGTACCCGTTTTCGTGGCTGTGAGCGGCTACTTCACCAAGTCGGGACCACCAGACGCGCGGCAGCTGCACCGGCTGCTCACCGACATCATTTTTCCGTACGTCATCTTCGAAACAATCTGGACGGTGCTGCGCTGGATCCTCGGCGGCAAGTTCGTTCTGGACTATTCCACCGCGAGCTGGACACTGTGGTTTCTGCTCGCCCTGTTGCTCTGGCGCATAGCCCTGCCCTACCTCGTGCTTTTGCGCTACCCCCTCATCATCAGCATTATCATCTCGATCGGGGCCGGCTACCTGCCCAATATCGACGGCACGTTCACCCTGTCCCGCGCCCTCGGGCTGCTGCCATTCTTCGTCTTCGGCTGGAAAATGCGCCAGTGGCAGCTGACCGATACCTGGCTCGAACTGCGTGATGGCCTGATCTGGCGTTGGCGGGTCGGGGCGATCGGGCTGTTCGCCCTGCTGTATCTGCTGATCGGGCTCAACATCGAGACCCTGCGCACCCTGCAGGTGCGCCGATTCCTGCTCTACGACGAGGCGTACGCGATATTCGGGTATTCCGAGTTCTGGGCCGGCGGCATCCGTTTGGCCGTCATGCTGCTCGCCTGTGCGCTCATCGTGGCGTTCCTCATGCTGATTCCGCGCCGCACGACCTGGGTGACCAACCTCGGCACGGCCACGATGTACATCTACCTGCTGCACACCTTCGTGCTGTACCCGCTGCGCGAAACGGGCGTGCTCGACGGGCCGCAGCCCGCGTGGGTATTGCCGGGCATGATCGTGCTGAGCGTGGCTACCTCCTTCCTGCTGTCGACGCCCCTCGTTCGACGACTGGCTCGGCCCTTCGTCGAACCGAAAGCCCGGTGGCTGTTTGGCACGACCATAGCGACGCCGCCCGGAACGATCCCGTTGCCACACCGCGAGCGCACCTAACCGCCGCGACAACGTGACGTTGTGTTTCGCCCACTCTTGCACGGCCATTCGCGGCTTCATATGCTCGGGGCGAAGCCGGACATTCCGCGCTGAGTAATCCGGAGGCTACTGTGACCGACAATTCTTCATCGTGGAAGTTTGAGACCAAGCAGGTCCACTCCGGTGCCCGGCCCGACCCGGTCACGAACGCGCGCGCTACCCCGATCTATCAGACCACCTCGTATGTCTTCAACAGCGCCGAGCACGCGCAGAACCTGTTCGCGCTGGCCGAGTTCGGCAACATCTACACCCGCATCCAAAACCCCACCCAAGCCGTCGTCGAAGAGCGCGTGGCCGCGCTCGAGGGCGGAACCGCCGCGCTGCTGCTGTCCAGCGGCCAATCGGCATCCACCTTCGCGGTATTGAACATTGCCCAGGCCGGTGATCACATCGTGTCGTCGAGTTCGATCTACGGCGGAACCTACAACCTGTTCAAGTACACCCTGGCCAAGCTGGGCATCGAAACCACATTCGTCGAAGACCAGGATGACGCGAATGAGTGGGAGCGTGCAGTGCGCCCCAACACGAAGCTGTTCTTCGCCGAGACGATCGGCAACCCGCGCATCAACGTGCTCGATATCTCGCTCGTCGCCGATATCGCGCATGCGGCCGGCATTCCGCTGATCGTCGACAACACGATTGCCACGCCCTATCTGATTCGTCCGTTTGAGTACGGCGCCGACATCATCGTGCACTCGGCAACGAAGTTTCTTGGCGGCCACGGCGCCATTATCGGAGGCGTACTCGTTGACGGCGGCACGTTCGAGTGGTCGAAAAACGTCGAAAAGTTTCCGGGACTGACCGAACCCGACCCGTCCTACCACGGCGCGAGCTACACCACCGCGGTCGGCGACGGCATTGCTTACATCATCAAGGCCCGCGTACAGCTGCTACGCGACCTCGGAAGCGCAATAGCCCCGGCCAGCGCCTGGCAGCTCATTCAGGGCATCGAAACACTCAGCCTGCGCATTGAACGCCATGTGCAAAACGCCCAGGACATCGCCGAATGGCTCGACCACCACGATGACATTGCCTCGGTGAACTACGCCGGACTGCCGTCGAGCCCCTGGTATGCCAACGCCAACAAGTACGCGCCACTCGGCGTCGGAGCTGTGCTCTCGTTCGAGTTGAAGGGCGGAGTCTCGGCCGGCCGCGCCCTCGTCGACAACCTGACTCTGTTCAGCCACCTCGCCAACATCGGGGATGTACGTTCCCTGGTCATTCACCCGGCGTCGACCACGCACTCCCAGCTGACCCCTGAGCAGCAGCTCACGGCCGGAGTCACGCCCGGCCTGGTACGGCTCTCCGTGGGCATTGAGAACGTCGCCGATCTGAAAGCCGACCTCGAGGCCGGCCTGGCTGCAGCCCGCGACGTCGTCAAGCGCGACCGCAGCAACGCCTGACGATCGCTCTTCGCCCGGGCGTACGACGTAACATGCGCCCGGGCTGCTCATCCGACCGCCAGAATAGACGTGTATGGAATGGCAATCGTCAGCAGACACGGTCCCGTCGAGCTTCATCACCGAAGCCCAGGCGCGCTCGGTCCTTGGCAAGCCTCCGGCGACCGGCGCCTGGCGCGACGGCGACCCGGTCGGCCACCGACAGTTCCTCAACCTCGGGCCACTCACCTTCGAGGCCGGCGGCAGCCTGCCGATGGCCCGACTCGCCTATGAAACCTGGGGCACGTTGAGCCCGACCGGCAACAACGCCGTGCTCGTGCTCCATGCCCTCACCGGTGATAGCCACGTAGCTGGCTCGCCCGGCCCCGGGCAAGAGACCGGCGGATGGTGGGACGGCATCGTCGGCCCCGGCCTCGCCATCGACACCGATTCATGGTTCGTCGTGGCGCCGAATATGCTCGGCGGCTGCCAGGGCAGCACCGGACCGGCGTCGCTTGCGCCCGACGGTCTGGAGTGGGGTATCCGTTTTCCCTATCTGACCATTCGCGATCAGGTCAGTGCGCAGCGAGTGTTCAGTGACCTGCTCGGCATCGACCGCTGGGCGGCCGTCATCGGCGGTTCGATGGGTGGCATGCACGCCCTCGAATGGGCGATCGAGACCCCCGACCGGGTTGAACGCCTGATCATCTTGGCCGCGCCACCGATCACGACCGCCGACCAGATCGCGCTCAATTCGGTGCAGATCGAGGCCATCCGTACCGACCCGGCGTTTCGTGCCGGCGACTATTACGACGAAGCAGACGGCGACGGGCCGACGCGCGGTTTGGCCCTGGCTCGCAGAATGGCCCTGCTCAACTACCGAAGCCCGGCCGAGCTGAACGCCCGTTTCGACCGTGGCTGGCAGAGCGGCATCAGTCCGCTCGGCGCCAACGGCCGTTTCGCCGTGGAGTCATACCTCGACTTTCATGGCAACAAATTCACTCGACGTTTCGACGCCAACAGCTACATCGTGTTGGTTGAAGCCATGAACTCCCACGATGTCGGTCGCGGACGCGGCGGCGTCGCGGCCGCCCTCGGTCGGATCAAAGCCCACTCGGTCGTCGTCGGAATCGATAGCGACCGTCTCTTTCCCGTCGATGGCCAGCGCACGATCGCCGCGCACCTGACAAACAATATCGATGGACCCACCGCGATGGTCCTGAAATCAAGCTACGGCCACGATGGCTTCCTCATCGAGAACGAGGCAATCGGAGCCCAGATCAAGCGGGTGTTGCCCTAAGTCGTACCCGCATGTGCGTCGCCCGCTATGGTGCTGATAGAACACCTTCATCTGCAACCGGACAGGCACCTATGCAACGCATCATCAAGGAGCGCGACCGTCTCCTGCGAAGAGGGGTGCAGGCAGGCGGGCTCGTTGGCTCGGCAACAACGCTGGCGTGCGTGCTGGTGCCGGGCGGTCTGGAGGCCGACGCGCGCCTCGGGTCTGCCGTGCTGGTGCTCCTGATGGCCACTGGCCAATACCTGCTCGGAAGCACCGGCGCGCTACGCTGGGCCGTTCTGATCCTGCTCAGCGGAGAAGCGATCATTCTCCTCGTGGGTTTCACCAGCCATCCCGGCGTTCCGCCGAACTTGATCGAGGAGAGTGTCATCGGCATAGTTTCCACCGCGCCGATGTGCGCGGTCGCCGCCGTGCTCCTGACCAGCCCCCGCCGGCTGATGCTGCTCGCGGCATCTTTCACGGTCACGGTCACCAGCGTCGCTGTTGTGACGATCGATGCTCCCGACCGAACGGTGTTGCTGGCCCTGACCGTGGCCATGTGGCTGTCGTTCACCCTCGCCTCCTGGTGGATCGCGCAGAGCGTGCCCCGGGTGATGCATCGCATCGCCGCGATCGGCCGCGCCCATCGGGCCGAGCGGCATGCGAGCGAGCTGGAGGCTCAGCGCCGCCAGGATGCCCGCCTGTTGCACGACACGGTGCTCGCCACGCTGACCCTACTCGCCCACTCCGGTGTCGGCGTGAGCCCGAACGCACTGCAAAAACAAGCCGGTGATGACGCTCGGCTGCTGCGCCAGCTACGCCTCGGCGGGCTACCGACGCCGCGTCGTTCCGGGGTCTACAGCCTGGAATCGGCGACGGTGCTCACTCTCGGCGACACCCTGGACGCCGTGCGCCAACGCTTTGAACGCCTCGGCCTCACCGTCAACTGGCACGGCAGCGGCCAGATACAGCTGCACAGTGACGTTTTGGATTCCTTTCTCCTGGCTCTCTCGGAATGCCTCGAAAACGTGCGCCGTCACTCCGGTGTCGACCACGCAGACGTGACGATAACGGATGACGACAGCACCGTTCGCGTGATGGTCACCGATACCGGGGTCGGTTTCGACCTCGGCCGAGTGGGTTCTGAGCGCCTCGGCGTCGCCGAATCGGTCATCGCCCGGCTGCGGGATATCGGAGGCAATGCCCGCCTGTTCTCGTCGCCCGGGGCCGGAACCACGGTCGTACTGGAGGTTCCGAAGTGAATCACTTTAACGACACCGCACCCATTGCAACCCACCCGCGGGCACGTGGTGTCGGTTTGCGTCTGCTCGGCGGGTCCTCTGAACGCAGCTGGCCACCGGCCTCCGCGGGCCGGCGCACCCGAGCTGACCTGTTGCCCTTGCGTTTTCCACGCACGATTCTGCGCGGTGACGGCCGCATCAGCGTCTTTCGGTCGGACCGGAACGGTTTGGGTGCCCGTCATCTGGGTATCGGTATGAGCGTCAGCGGGGCGTTCATCGGTGTATTCCTGCTCGCACGGTTGATCATCGACTGGGACCCAGCGCGGGTCCCCGTGCTGAGTATTCTGGCCTGGGTCATTCTGCTGGCCACCGCGGTGGCCGTGAATATCGTGGCGTGCAAACTGGGGTGCCGGCTGCCGCTCTGGCTGTTCCTAGTATCCCTGGGAGTCTGTGTGATCGTGGTGACGCTCGATCTGGCCGGATCCTGGGGGGTGAGTGGCGCGGGAGACTTCCCTACAGCGGCGCCCGCCGTCGGTGCTTTCCTCCTGTCGATCGTGACGCTGCGAGAGACCGGCGATATCACCATGGCCGCGGTGGCCCTCGGTCTGGTCATAAGCGCGGCGACGCTGTTCAAAACGCGCACGGACCTGCTCACCCTCGGCCCCGACATTCTCTCCATCGCCCTCGCCGTCGCGCCACCGCTGGTCGGTGCGAGCATCGTGCAGGCCTTTCGGCGCATGGTGCAGCGCGAACTCGATCTCGTGCTGGTGCAGAGCACGGTCTCCCAGCCGCGATTCGCGGTCGGGATGCTCGCCTCCGAGCAGTTGGCGCGGCTCGATCTCGATGCCGAGACCCTGCTCGACGATGTAGCCCAAGGCCGCACCGCACTGCCACTCGCGCCGTCGGCGGCGGCAACGGCCGCTTCCCTGGCCACCCAGCTTCGATTACACCTGATCGAGGGGCGCACCGAAACGTGGCTGCACCATGCCATCACCGAGAGTGAATTTCTCGGCCCGGTTGTCGCACTCAGCGATCCGGCCGGCCTGGCCGGGCTGCTCTCCCCGCCGCAACGCGATGGGCTGCTGTTGACAATTTGGCTCCTCATGGGGGACACAGCGCGGTCCGGGGCATCCATCTCGCTGCGTCTCGGACCAATTGCCCCCACATATGGGGCGCTCCTGCACCGAAAGGTTCGTTTTTCGATCGAATTGACCACAACGGGGGTATCCAGGCGGCGTGTCGATCCCGAAACCTGGCAGGCAATTCGTGCGGTTGGCCCGCATGTGGACTCAAATCGGGCCGGAAGCCTGTGGGTAGACATCGAGTGCAGCGTGGACAATCCCGCGGATGCCTAATGTTGGGTATTTTGACGATAGTGTGCAGGAAGTAGGAGGCAGAAAATGACGACGACAGACCGTCCCATCCGATTGGCCCTGGTGGATGACCACAGGATGCTGCTCGGCGCACTCACCGAGTGGATCCGAAGCGCAGCTGACGACATCGAGATGGTGGCGGCGGTGACCACCTGGCCCGAGCTGCTGACTCACCCCGAGTTTCCGGTGGATGTCGTCCTGCTCGACCTCGACCTCAAGGACAACATTCCGGTTTCCCTGAAGATTTCCACGCTTAGGACGACCGGGGTGAAAACGGTGCTCATGAGCACCTATTCCGAGCCAGCCCTCGTGCGCGAAGCCCTCGCCGCTGGCGCTCTGGGCTACCTCGTCAAGAGCGAGGAAGCGAGCATGATCGTCGACGCCATTCGCGCGGCCTACAACGGCAAGTCGTACATCTCGGCCGAGCTCGACTACGCGCTCAACTCAACCGACAACGTCGAAGGGCCCCGCCTCAGCGCGCAGGAACGCCGCGTCATGGCGCTCTACGGGGCCGGCGAGCCGGTGAAGGCCGTCGCCTACCAGCTCGGTATCTCCGAGGAGACCGCCAAGAGCTACCTCAAGCGCATTCGCGAGAAGTACCGCCTGGCCGGTTACGACGTGGGCACGAAGGTCGCGCTGCGCAAGCGCGCCATCCACGACGGCATCCTGCTGCAGACAGACTAAACGCGCAGCATCCGCTTCACCACTGACCGGCCAACATTTCGATACTGGCCGGTCAAATGCGTTAACGCTGCCGGACGACGGGGATCAGCTGGGTTCCGTACGGCACGTGGTGGCCACGATGACGACGGCTGCGGTCGATGCTGAAGGTGACCACGGTCAGCAGCACGCCGAGCGCGCTGAGCCCAACACCGATCCACACCGGGGCGAGATAACCGAGCCCCGCAGCAATGGCCACACCGCCGAGGGCCGCACCGAGGGCGTTGCCGACGTTGAGCGAGGAGTGATTGAGCGCCGCTGCGAGCGACTGGCTTTCGTGCGCCACATCCATCAGCCGGGCCTGAATGGTCGGCGACAAAGCGGATGCCGCAGCGCCGACCAGGAACATCCCCACCAGCAGCCCGGCCAGGAACTGCGCCGACAGGCCCAGGGTGATGAGCGCAAGGATGAGCACGCCGAACGCGATGTACATTGTGCGGCGCACGCTCCAGTCGGCCAGGGCTCCCCCGGCGAAGTTGCCCGCTGTCATGCCGAGACCGACGACCACCAGGATGAGTGGCACTGCTGCTGCGGCCAACCCGGTGATCTCGATAACGAGGGGGGCCACATAGGTGTACACGGCGAATAAGCCGCCGAAGCCGATCGCGCCGATTGACAGGGTGATCCAGACCTGCAATTTGCCAAACGCCCGCAGCTCGGCGCGCATGGTGGCTTTGGGGTTGCCGGCCTGGAACGGCACGAAAACGGCGACGGCCACGAAGGTCAGCGCGAAAATAGCGGCGACGACAAGGTACGCGACGCGCCATCCGCTCATCTGACCGATCCAGGTGATCGTGGGCACCCCGATGACGTTGGAGATGGTCAGGCCGCCGAGCACGATCGCGATGCCGCGGGCCCGCTTACCCGGACCCATCAGGTGGGCGGCAACGAGCGAGGCGATACCGAAGTACGCGCCGTGCGGCAGCCCGGCCACGAAACGAGCGGCCAGCACCGTCTCAAAGGTGGGCAGCAGGGCCGACGCGATGGTGCCGAGGGTGAACGCGGTCAGCAGGCCAAGCAACAATTGTTTGCGCGGCCAGCGGGCTGCAGCCGCGGCGATCGTCGGAGCGCCGACGACGACACCGAGGGCGTAGGCCGAGATGAGCCAGCCCGCTTGCGCGTTGGCGGCATCCGGTGCGCTGGCATAGAGTCCCGGCAGCAGGTCGGAGGCGAGGTTTGGCAGCAGACCCATGGCCACGAATTCGGTCGCACCGATACCGAATCCACCCAGGGCGAGCGCTAACAGGGCAAAACGAACTCGGGTCGACGACAGCTGCGTCGACCCGTCAGGAGTGAGGGGCATGCAACAAGCCTAAGCCCCGGCTCGCCCGCACGCCAGATTCAGTCGACCAGGGCGGTCTCGAGACGCTCGAGCTTGCCGGTGAGCTCACCGGTGTGCCCTGGGCGGATATCGGCCTTCAATACCAGGGACACGCGCGGCCCGAACGCGCCCACCGCCTCGGTCGCGGCCTTGATGACGGCAAAGACCTCGTCCCAGTCGCCCTCGATCGTGGTGAACATCGAATCGGTGTGATTGGGCAGGCCGGAATCTCGCACGATGCGCACGGCAGCAGCGACCGCGTCGTGCACCGATCCCTGCGAGTCGGCGGCGACGGACGGTGCAACGGAAAATGCGACGAGCATAGTGGCTCCCTAGAGGTGGTGGTTGGTGAAATGTTGGTTTCGATCAGCGGATACGGGCTCGCCCCGCGCTGGTGTGAGTCGATACAGCGCCCACAGGGCCCAGCCGAGCAGCACGAACTCGAGCAGGTTGCGCACGGTCAGCACGAGCACCATGACCGGATTGGCCCTGAGTACCCCGTCATACAGATAGGGGTAGATGAGCTGGGTGAGCGCGGCGAGCGTCAGACCGAGCAGCGCCGGGATTCGCCAGGTTCGCCCGTTCACCGCGATTCCCAGAATGATCGGTGCGGCCAGCCAACTGATGAACTGCGGCGAACCGACCTTGTTGACCGCGATCAGGGTCGCCGTCAACGCGAGCGTCAGCGGCGGTAGTACCGCGAAAGTGCCAGCTCCCCGGCGCTGGGCGCGTATGCCGAGCAGCAACACTGCGAGGGCGGCTAGGGCCAACAGCGGGGTCATCAGAGCGCTCACTGCGGTGGTGCCAGCGCCGGCGACCTGAAACGTGAGAATCTCGTGGTCGTAATAGATGAAACTACCCGGCACGCCCAGTGCAGTCTGCCAGAGCCAGGGCACTGCGACGGGCGATTCAATCTGGATCCCCCGGCCCGCCTGTTCAGCCACGAAGCTCAGCACGTGAATGCCGCTGCCGCGGCTCAGGCTGAGCGCCCCAGCCACGGCGACGACCGCAGCGGTCACGACTGCGGCAACGCCGACCATGCGCCACCGTCGTTTCGACGCCACGAACAGGGCGGCGAGCGCGGCGACCGGCCAGATCTTGATCCAGGTCGCGATCGTGAGCAGTGCCGTGCCCCAGAATGGGCGCCGGCGCAGCCATAGCAGGGCGACGATGCACAGCGGCACCGTGATCGCGTCAATTCGGGCGAGCGCGATGGGGCCGAGCAGCACCAGAAAAGCCAGCCACCACCAGGCCACCGCGCGGTGCGAGCGAACGAGTACGACAAAGGCCCCCGCGTTCAACGCGGTCACGACCGCGAACCAAGTGGCAAGGTAGACCGTGCCGCCGAAGGCGAAAGCGCTGACAATCGGCACGAGGGCGAGAACCGGGTAGACGAAATTCTCCGTGATCCCGACGATGCGGCCAGCAAACGCATTCTCGGCCCAGCCGCGGTAGACCACCTCGACGTCGCCGAGCGAATACCCCGGCCCGAACATGGCCAGGACGATCAACAGTATGTGCACGCTCACGAAGGCCGCCCACAGCACGGCGAGCGGGTGTGGCAGCACCGGCCGCGTCCGGGCAGCGCTGCGGGTCTCGTCGTGAATTCGCACGCTTTACCTTTGCACAACCGACCGCGTCGTGTCCTGTTCTACCGGGCCACGCGCTGACCGCGTCGATTCAGGGGTCGAGTAGGGCGGCGACAGCCCGCGGTACGGCATCCGCTATGTCGAGGGCCGCGATCGGGCCGCCGGCTGAGGCGAGGATCGCAGCTTCGGCGTGCAGCAGGGCTGCGGTGGCGGCAAGCGGGGCGAGGGAGGCGGAATCCGTTTCGAGCTGGTCGGAATGGGTCGCCAGGAGCGCGCCGAGAATGCCGCCGAGCACGTCGCCAGACCCGGCCGTCGCCAGCCAGGCCGGCCCGATCGACACGGTCAGGCGGGCGCCAGACGGTGAGGCGATGTGGGTGACGGCGCCCTTGAGCAGCACCGTCACGTCGAACAGGTGGGCGGCCCGAATTGCCCATTCCCCCGGGTTTTCGGCAATCTGCGAGGCCGAGCCAGGCTTGGTCTCATTCGCAAGCATCGTGGCCAGTTCGCCCGCGTGCGGGGTGATCACCGTCGGTCCGATCGCCCGCGAGACCAGGTCCAGGGCGCCAGCGTCGACGACGGTGGGCAGGCCCTCGGCGAAGGCTGCCGCCAGGGCGGCCGTGACGGTATCCGTTCGTGTAGACGCATTCATGCCGGAGCCGAGCAGCCAGGCTTGCACCCGACCGGACACGGTGACTATTTCGGGCCGACGCTGGAGTACGAGGTCTGCGGCGCGGCGCGGACCGAGGTAACGCACCATACCGAGGCCGGTGCGCACGGCCGCGTCGACGCCGAGCACCGCTGCCCCCGGGTACTCCTTGGAACCGGTGCGCACGCCGAGCACGCCGCGCGAGTATTTGTCGTCACCGGCCTGAGGCCGCGAGATCCAGTCGCGGGCCTGTTCGGCCTCCCATTCGAGCCAGCCGCGCCGTTTCACCATGCCTCCACGATAGGTCGTTTTCGATCCGCGCGCGGATCCGCCTCCGACTTGTGCACGTGCGCCCGTGCGCCTGGCCGTGATGGTGGTTCAGTCGCGGCGAGTGGCGTCTTGCACTTCGCCGACGAGCTCCTCGATGATGTCCTCCAGAAAGAGAACCCCGGTGGTCTCGCCCTCGGCGGTGAACGACCGCGCAAGGTGCGCGCCCGAGCGACGCATGGTGGCGAGGGCGTCTTCGAGGTCGGTGTCTTCGAAGATTGAAATCAAGGTACGGATGCGCTTGGCGGGGATCGCTCCCGCGTAGCTGTCGGGCTCAGCCAGCGTTGCGGCACCGGACGACGCCGACGGCACATCGAGGTCGAGCACGTCTTTCAGGTGCACGTAGCCGGTGAGGTAGTTTTCAGCATCGATGAGCACGTAGCGGGAGAAGCCGTGGCGGGTCACGGCTTTCTCGACGTCGGCCGGCGTGGCCGACTCCGGCAGGCTGACCAGCTTGCCGAGGCCGACGGCCACGTCGCGCACTTTGAGGTTGGTGAACTCGAACGCCGCGCTGAGCGCGCCGGTTCCGTCGCTGAGCACACCCTCGCGGGTGGACTGGGTAACGATCGTCGCCACTTCGTCCAGGGTGTACGCGCTCGTTGCCTCGTTCTTGGGTTGCACCCCGAACAGGCGTAATACTCCGTTGGCGCAGGCGTTGAGGGTGACGATCAGCGGCTTGAAAACGCGGGCGACGAACACCAGCGGCGGCGCGAGCAGCAGCACAGCACGGTCCGGCACCGAAAATGACAGGTTCTTGGGAACCATCTCACCGAACACGACGTGCAGGTAAGAGACCACGAGCAGCGCCACAATGAATGCGATCGTGCCGATGTAGGCGTCCGGCAAGCCGGTCAGACCCAGCGGCACCTCGAGCAGATGGTGGATCGCCGGCTCTGAGACGTTCAGAATGAGCAGCGAGCACACTGTGATCCCCAGCTGGGACGTCGCGAGCATGAGCGTCGCGTGCTCCATCGCCCACAGCGCAGTTTTAGCACTGCGCTTTCCGGCCTCGGCGAGCGGTTCGATCTGCGAGCGACGGGCCGAGATGACGGCGAATTCCGCTCCGACGAAGAACGCGTTGGCGGCGAGCAGCACGACCAACCAGGCAAGTCCGGCCCAGTCGCTCATTTGTCGCCCACATTCTTTCGATCGGACTTGGTTTCAACAACCGATATGGGTTCGGGTACGGCTTCTGGAGTGAAGCGCAGCCGGTCGATCCGGCGCCCCTCCAGCCGCTCAACGGTGAGGAAGCCGCCGCGCAACGGTACCCGATCACCGATCACTGGCAGGCGGCCCAGCTCACTCATGACAAAACCGGCCACGGTCTCATAGGGGCCTTGCTCCGGCACGACGACGCTCGTGCGTTCCAGCAGTTCATCGGGCCGCAGCATGCCGGGAAAGGTCAGTGAGTCGGGCGAGCGCACGACGCCCGCGCGGGCCCGGTCGTGCTCGTCGGCCACCTCGCCGACCAATTCCTCGACCAGGTCTTCGAGGGTCACGACGCCGCCGGTTCCGCCGTACTCGTCGACGACAATGGCCATCTGGTAGCCGCGGGCGCGCAGCTCGCCGAGCAGGTCGTCGAGCTTCATGGTTTCGGGTACTCGCACCGGGTCGGTCTGCAGGGCCGACACCGGAACATCCGCTCGGCGCGTGCGCGGCACAGCCACCGCCTGTTTGACGTGCACGATGCCAACGACGTCGTCGACGCTCTCGTCGACGACGGGAAAACGCGAATAACCGGTGGAACGAGTGAGGTCGATGACCGCCTGCGCCGAATCGGTGCGGTGGATGCTCGCCACGCGGGGACGCGGTGTCATAACGTCGGATGCCGTATGCCCGGAGAACAGCAGCGTGCGGTGCAGCAACGTGGCGGTATCTTTTTCAAGCAGTCCGGCGCTGGCCGAACGGCGCACGAGTGAGGAGAGTTCCTCGGCTGTGCGGGCACCGGAAAGCTCTTCCTTCGGTTCGATGCCCACAGAGCGCAGCAGACCGTTGGCGCTGTTATTGAGCACCAGCACCGCCGGTTTGAAAACGGTCGTGAACACGGTCTGGAACGGAAGCACCAGGCGTGCGGTCTGAATGGGCAGGGCCAGTGCGAAGTTCTTCGGAACCAGCTCACCGATGACCATCGACACGAGGGTCGCCGTCAAAATGGCGATCGTGGCGCCGAACACCGGCACCAGGTCGACGGGCAGGCCGATCGAGGTGAGCGGGCCGCGCAGCAGTGACGATAGGGCCGGTTCAATCGTGTAGCCGGTGAGCAGGGTGGTCAAGGTGATACCCAGCTGTGCGCTCGACAGGTGCGTCGAGGTGATTTTCAGAGCGGAGATGGTCAGGGCGAGGCGGGTCTCCCCGCGATCGCGGCGCGCTTCGAGGTCGGCGCGGTCGAGATTCACCAGGGCGAACTCACTGGCAACGAAAAGGCCCGTTCCGACGGTGAGGATGAGACCGACCCCGAGCATGACCAGCTCAGACAAGGAGTTCACCACCAGCGACTACGGGCGAGGGTTTGTGGGACGAGGGTTCAGCAGTGGGAGGGTCATCCATTATTCCTACGAGTATACCGGAGCACCTGCCCGCGCGCCCGGCAGTCAGCGGATACTGTACCCGCGAGATACCGCCAGCACTACCAGGACACCGGCAGCGCCTTACCCTCCTCATAGCCGGCCGCCGACTGAATACCTACGAGCGCTTTCTCGTGAAAGTCCGCGACATTGGTGGCTCCGGCATAGGTGAACGAGGAGCGCACCCCCGAGGTGATCATGTCGAGCAGGTCTTCGATCGACGGGCGCAGCGGATCGAGGTAGATTTTCGAGCTCGAGATTCCCTCGGCGAACAGGGTCTTGCGGGCGAGGTCGTAGGCGTCGAGGCGCTCGAAGCGCGCCTGAACCGCCTTGGTCGACGCCATGCCCCAGCTTTCCTTGTAGACCGCGCCGCTGGCATCCACATTCAACGTGCCGGGCGCTTCGGTGGTTCCAGCGAACCAGGAACCGATCATGACGGATGCTGCGCCAGCGGCCAGCGCCAGGGCCACGTCGCGCGGATAGCGCACCCCGCCGTCTGCCCAGACGTGAGCGCCGAGCTCACGCGCGGCCGTGGCCGTTTCGAGCACGGCCGAGAACTGGGGCCGGCCGACGGCGGTCATCATGCGGGTGGTGCACATTGCCCCGGGACCCACTCCGACCTTGACGATGGTCGCGCCAGCGCCGACCAGATCACGCACGGCGTCTTTGGTCACGACGTTGCCGGCCACGATCGGCAGCCCGAGGTTCAGGTCGGCGACGATGCCGATCGCGCGCAACATGCCATCCTGGTGGCCGTGCGCGGTGTCGATCACCAGAATGTCTACGCCGGCGGCGGCGAGCGCGCGAGCCTTCGCCGCGACGTCACCGTTGATACCGATCGCTGCTGCGACCTTGAGCCGTCCGTGTGCGTCGAGCGCGGGCTGGTAGAGCGTGGAGCGCAGGGCGCTCTTGCGACTGAGGGTTCCGATCACGACGCCATGGTGCAGTACCGGAGCGAAGTCGATGTCGGCCTCGGTCATCAGGTCGAAAGCGCGGCGCGGCCCGTCGACGTCATCGGCGTCGATCGCGGTCAGTTCACCGTGCAGCAGGTCACCCAGGCGAGCGTCGGGCAGGGCTGTCGCCAGCCGGCTGGCGACGATGCAGCCGAGGTAGTCACCATCAGCGGAGTGGATCACTATTCCCTGTCCGGGAACGGCCGGAACCTGCCGACGGGCGAGCTCGACGGTGTCGTCGGGGGCGAACACGAACGGCGTGTCGAAACGAACCGACTGGTCTTTCACCCAGCGGATGGCCGCATCCAGGTCTTGTAGGTGCATGTCCTGCGGCAGTACCCCGAGCCCGCCACGTCGGGCGAGCGAGGCCGCCAGACGAGGCCCGGTGACCGAGTTCATATTCGCCGACACGATGGGTATCGTGGCGCCGGTGCCGTCACTCGGCGCCAGCGAGACATCTAAACGGCTGGTGACGGTCGATTGGCCGGGCACCAGGAACACGTCGGAGTAGGTCAGATCGTGACTGGGTGTCGTTCCATAGAACTGCATACCAAGAACGCTAGCCGCTCAGAGGGGTGTTTATAGCGGGACGGGATGGGATTAGGCTAGACGGGCAGACTGACCTGGCGGTCAAGATCGTCAGCGACAGGCTCAATGAAAGCGCAGATTGACCCGGCGATTGAACCCGCCGAGGGCATCCAACTTCAAAGCAGAGAGTGGGCGATCCCACGGTGTCAGGCCAGGTAACCGGTGGAGCTTCCGATGAGACAACGTCGGGCGAATTCGGAGCAAATGAGTGGCTCGTTGACGAATTGTACGAACGCTACTTGATCGACAAGAAGTTAGTGGATGAATCGTGGTGGCCGGTGCTCGAGAGCTACCACCAGACCGCGAACACCCCGGCAACCGCCGCTCCGGTACCGCAGGCCACCGCTCCGGCAGCTCCGGCAGCTCCGGCGACAGCCGTAACGGCACCAGCAGTAACGGCACCAGCAGCTCCGGTCGCGGCCGCCGCGCCGGTCGCGCAGACCGCTCCTGGAGCCGCAGCTCCGGCTCCGGTGACCGAGAACCAGCCCACGGCGCGCACCACCTCGAGTGCACCCAAACCGGCCCCCGTTCCCGCTGACGCCCCCGTGACGAGCCCGCAGGCCATCATCGTCGATGCCTCCGCGCCGGTCAAACAAGATCAGGTCTCGCCGCTGCGCGGCATGGCGAAGTCACTTGCGACCAACATGGTCACCAGCCTGACCGTGCCGACGGCCACCAGCGTGCGTACCATTCCGGCCAAGCTGCTCATCGACAACCGCATCGTCATGAACAACCACATGAAGCGGGCTCGTGGTGGCAAGGTCTCCTTCACCCACCTGATCGGTTGGGCTCTCATCCGCGCGCTCAAGATGTTCCCCAGCCAGAACGTCTACTACGACGAGGTCGACGGCAAGCCTTCGGTCGTTGCCCCCGCCCACGTCGGCATGGGGCTGGCTATCGATATGCCCAAGCCCGACGGCACCCGCGCCCTGCTCGTCCCGGCGATCAAGCGTGCCGACACGATGACCTTCGGAGAGTACCTCGCCGCCTACGAAGACCTGGTCACGCGTGCACGTAAGAACAAGCTCACCGCCGATGACTTCGCCGGAGCGACGCTGTCCCTGACCAACCCGGGCGGCATCGGCACGGTTCACTCGGTGCCCCGCCTCATGAAGGGTCAGGGCTGCATCATCGGCGCCGGCGCCCTCGACTACCCGGCCGAATTCCAGGGTTCGAGCGTCAAGACCCTCACCGGCCTGGCCATCTCCAAGACCATCACCCTCACCAGCACCTACGACCACCGGGTTATCCAGGGCGCCGGTTCGGGCGAGTTCCTCAAGATCGTGCACGAGCTTCTGATCGGCCAGCACAACTTCTACGAAGAGATCTTCTCGGCGCTGCGCATTCCGTACGACCCGATCCACTGGGCACCGGACATTAGCGTCGACCTCACGAGCGCCGTCGACAAGACCGCACGCGTGCAGGAACTGATCAATTCGTTCCGCGTGCGCGGCCACCTGATGGCCGACATCGACCCGCTCGAGTACTCGCAGCGCAGTCACCCCGACCTCGATATCGCCACCCACGGGCTTACCTTCTGGGACCTCGACCGTTCCTTCGTGACCGGCGGTTTCGGTTCGCAGCGCCAAATGCTGTTGCGCGACATTTTGGGAGTGCTGCGCGACTCGTACTGCCGCACCACCGGCATCGAGTACATGCACATTCAAGACCCAGCCCAACGCAAGTGGGTGCAGGAAAAAATAGAGAAGTCGTACGTCAAGCCCACGCACCACGAGCAGATGCGAATTCTCGCCAAGCTCAACGAGGCCGAGGCTTTCGAAACGTTCCTGCAGACCAAGTACGTCGGTCAGAAACGCTTCAGCCTCGAGGGCGGCGAGTGCACCATTCCGCTGCTCGACACTATTCTGCAGGGCGCTGCAGAGCAGGGCCTTGACGAGGTCGCGATCGGCATGGCCCACCGTGGTCGCCTGAACGTGCTCACCAACATTGCCGGCAAGACCTATGGCGAGATCTTCCGCGAGTTCGAGGGAACGCAAGACCCGCGCACCGTGCACGGTTCCGGGGACGTGAAGTATCACCTCGGCACCATGGGCTTGTTCCGCGGTGAAGACGGCGCCGAGATTCCGGTCTCGCTGGCCGCAAACCCGTCGCACCTCGAGGCCGGCGACGGCGTGCTCGAGGGCATCGTACGCGCCAAGCAGGACCGCAAGCCGATCGGCACCTTCTCCACCCTGCCCATCCTCATTCACGGTGACGCCGCGATGGCCGGCCAGGGCGTTGTGCTCGAAACCCTGCAGATGTCCCAGCTGCGCGGCTACCGCACCGGCGGCACCGTGCACATCGTGGTCAACAACCAGCTCGGTTTCACGACCCTGCCGCAGGATGCCCGCACCAGCGTCTACGCCACCGACGTCGCCAAGACCATTCAGGCGCCTATCTTCCACGTCAACGGGGACGATCCCGAGGCAGTGGTGCGTGCCGGCGAACTCGCGTTCGCTTACCGCCAGGAGTTCAAGAAAGATGTCGTCGTCGACCTCATCTGCTACCGCCGTCGTGGACACAACGAGGGCGACGACCCCTCGATGACCCAGCCGCTGATGTACAACCTGGTCGAGGCCAAGCGCAGCGTGCGCAAGCTCTACACCGAGGCGCTCGTCGGCCGTGGCGATATCACCGTGGAGGAATACGAAGCAGCCCACCGCGACTTCCAGGACCGCCTCGAACGTGCATTCCTGGAAACGCACGCCGCGCAGACCGCGTCGATTCCGATCATCACCCCGGAGATGGCCGCCACCGCGAAGGCCGAAGCTGAGGCACAGGAACGCGAGGACGCCGCTGGCGAGCCAGAGACGACCGGCGTTCCCGAGAGCGTCATCCAGCTCATCGGTGACGCGTTCAACAACAAGCCGGTCGGTTTCACGGTGCACAATAAGCTGCAGCAGCTGTTACAGAAGCGTCTCGACATGAGCCGCAACGGCAACATCGACTGGAGCTTCGGCGAGTTGCTCGCGCTGGGTTCGCTGCTGGTCGAGGGCACCCCGGTGCGTTTCGCCGGGCAGGATAGCCGCCGCGGCACGTTCGTGCAGCGTCACGCCGTTCTGCACGACCGGGTGAACGGCCAGGAATGGCTGCCGCTGGCCAACCTGAAGGACAACCAAGCGCGGTTCTGGATCTACGACTCCCTGCTGAGCGAATACGCCGCCATGGGCTTCGAGTACGGCTACTCGGTGGAACGCGCCGACGCTCTTGTCCTTTGGGAAGCCCAATTCGGTGACTTCGCCAATGGAGCGCAGACCATCATCGATCAGTTCGTCTCCTCGGCCGAGCAGAAGTGGGGGCAGCGGTCATCCGTTGTGTTGCTGCTGCCGCACGGCTACGAGGGCCAGGGGCCTGACCACTCGTCGGCTCGTATCGAACGGTTCCTGCAGCTGTGTGCCGAGGAGAACATGACCGTGGCGCGCCCGTCGACGCCCGCGTCATACTTTCACCTGCTGCGTCGCCAGGCGTACATGCGTCCGCGTCGCCCGTTGATCGTGTTCACGCCCAAGTCGATGCTGCGGCTGCGCGGCGCGACGAGCGCCGTGGCCGAGCTGACCAGCGGCAAGTTCGAGACGGTCATCGATGACGCCCGTATCGCCGACAAGAGCGCCGTCAAGCGCGTCTTGTTCATGGCTGGGAAGATCTACTACGACCTGCTGAACGAGCTCGAGAAGAACCCGAACCCGGCAATCGCCCTTGTGCGCGTTGAGCAGTACTACCCGCTGCCCGCTGTGGAGCTGAAGAACGTAGCCGCCCAGTACCCGAACGCCGAGCTGGCCTGGGTGCAGGACGAACCAGAGAACCAGGGTGCCTGGCCGTTCTTCTACCTGGAGACCAGCAAGCTCGGTCCGCGCGCCATGCTCTTGTTCTCGCGTCCGGCGTCGGCGTCGCCAGCGGCTGGATCAGCCAAGCGCCACGCGATCGAGCAGGCCAAACTGCAGCGCGACGCTTTGACCCTCTAACGATCAGAGCGAGGCTCTCACAATGGGGGTGGCGAGAGTCACCCCTATTGTTGTGTCCGCGGCGGCTGGATGCATGGGCCGGCGGGGCTGTGCCAGCTGGCACGGCGGCGTCGTTTCGTCCCCGCCGTGGTGCCGATGCCGTGGTGCCGATGCCGTGGTGCCGATACCGTCGTGTTGCCAGAGTGCGCCGACGGTTCTAGGCTCAGGGCAACTCGAGGAGAGACCATGCCCGTTCGCACTGTGAACCAGCTCGGGGAGCCGTGCTGGATTGACCTGATGACAAGCGACCCGGCCCGGTCGATCGAGTTCTACACCAAACTGCTCGGCTGGCGAGCCGTCGACACCGGGGCGGGAAGCGGCCGCTACACGATGTTCTTCCACGGCGACGCCGCCATCGCTGGTCTCACTGCCCAGGAGCGCGGAAACCGTGACTTCTGGACCACCTATCTCGCGATCGATAGCGTCGACGAAACCGTGCGCGCCGCGAGGGCCGCGGGAGCTACCGTGCTCGTGCATCCGCAGACTGTCGGGGACCAGGGGCGGCTGGCCGTGCTGACCGACCCGGCGGGAGCGGCCGTCGGCGTGTGGCAGGCCGCCGGCCATCGAGGGTTCCACGTCGACAACGAGATCGGGACGCCGGTCTGGCACGAGCTGATCACCTGTGATTTTAACGCAACGATCGCCTTCTACGAGGAGGTGTTCGGCTGGACGCCGATTCCGTTGAGCGACACCGCGGATTTTCGCTACAGCACCTTCGGCCACGACGAATCCATGACCGGCGGGGTGTACGACGCCGATGCCATGCTGCCAGCCGGGGTACCGGCATACTGGCAGGTATACCTGGGCGTCGCCGACGTGTGGGCTTCCGCGAAGAAAGTGAGTGAACTCGGTGGCACAGTGCTACGAGAACCGTGGGATTCCGACTTCGGAACCTTCGCTCAGGTAGCGGATGCGGCGGGCGCCGCGTTCCTGCTCGGGCAGGTCGAAGCGTCCCCGCGACCCTCCGACTAGTGCGAGGCTTGCAGGGAGCGCAGCTTGAGCAAAACCTGGTCGCGCAGGTCTTCGGGCGCGGTCTCCTTGCAGGCACGCTGCATGACCTCGGTCAAGGTGCGACCAACAAGATGTTCGCTGCTGCAGTCGGGGCAATTAGCGAGATGCTCCCGAATGTCGGCCGCATCATTCTTGCGAAGTTCGTTGTGCAGGTATTCTTCGAGTTCGGCCTTGGCCTTCTCGCAACCACAGTCGGTCATTTTTCTGTGCTCCTGGATGTTTTCTGGTCCTGGCCCATGCCCAGCCCGCGTTCAGCCGCGTAGCCGGCCAACAGCTCGCGCAGGAGTCGCCGGCCACGGTGCAGGCGACTCATTACGGTGCCGATGGGGGTCTTCATGATTTCGGCGATCTCCTGGTAGGAGAACCCTTCGACGTCGGCGAAGTACACGGCGAGTCTGAAGTCTTCGGGAATTGACTGCAGGGCGTTTTTGACGGCGCTGTCCGGCAGGTGGTCGATGGCCTCGGCCTCGGCCGAACGCCCCGACATCGCGGTGGTTGATTCGGCGCCGCCGAGCTGCCAGTCTTCCAACTCATCAATCGTGCCCTGGTACGGCTCGCGTTGCTTCTTGCGGTACGCATTGATGAAGGTGTTGGTGAGAATACGGTACAGCCACGCTTTGAGGTTGGTGCCCTGCTCGTACTGTGCGAAGGCGGCGAAGGCCTTCACGAAGGTTTCCTGCACGAGATCCTGCGCATCCGACGGATTGCGTGTCATGCGCATGGCCGCCGCGTACAGCTGGTCGAGAAAAGGCAACGCCTGTTCCTCGAACAAGCCGCGGGTCTGCTCGCGCAGTTCCGCCTTGGTCGGGGAAAGTATCGTGAGATCTGTGTCGCTGCTCGAAAGGTCTCCCGAGTTCGCGGGCGTGTCTGAAGTCATTACCCCTGATTCTAAGCTGTTACCCACAGTCAGGGCTCGCTCCAGCAGCATTGACACCGTTATGCATCTCCCTCAGATTGTTATCACCGACTATTCTGATAACCGATGCTGATCTCGAAATATTCCAAGCCGGAGTTCGATCCGTACGGCGATAATTCACCGACCGAGGAAAATGCCTGGTGGCCGGCGCCGAACACAGACGCGCCCCTGCAGGCTGTGCTGGCCCTGCCGGGCTCGAAATCGTTGACCAACAGGGAGCTCGTCGCATCCGCTTTGGCCAGCGAACCGTCCCTGCTCCGGTCGCCGCTGCACTCCCGCGACAGCGATCTCATGGTCGCCGCGCTGCGCCAGCTGGGCACCACGATCGAGGCGGTGGCCGGCACGGGTGCGTTCGGCTCCGACCTGCTGGTGACCCCACCCGAGGAACTGCTCGGTTCCACCACGATCGACTGCGGCCTGGCCGGAACCGTTATGCGTTTTCTGCCGCCGCTGGCCGCCCTCGCCCTCGGTCCGACGACGTTCGACGGCGATGTCGGTGCCCGCCGCCGCCCCATGGGTCCGATCATCGGCGCGCTGCGCGACCTCGGCGGCGATATCAACGACGATGGCAAGCGCGCCTTGCCCTTCACCGTTCACGGACGCGGAGTGGTTGCTGGCGGCGCCACGACCATCGACGCGGGCACATCCAGCCAGTTCGTCTCCGGCCTGCTGCTGGCCGGCGCACGTTTCGAGCACGGGCTGCACCTCACGCACTCCGGCGAACGACTGCCCAGCCTGCCGCACATCGAGATGACCATCGAGGTGTTGCGCGCTCGCGGAGTCATCGTGGCCACGCCGAACGTCGGCGAATGGATCATCGAACCCGGTCTTCTCTCGGGTCGTACGGTCGATATCGAACCCGATCTTTCCAACGCCGCACCGTTCCTCTGCGCCGCGCTCGTGGCCGGGGGCAGCGTCAGCATCACCGGCTGGCCGCAGACGACCACTCAGGTGGGCGCCGACCTCGAGCAGCTCCTGCCGCTGTTCGGCGCGACCGTCACCCACGTGGGCGACCGCCTCACCGTAACCGGCGGCGAGCGCATTCTCGGTGTCGACCTGGACCTTTCAACCGGCGGCGAGCTCGCCTGCACCCTCGTCGCCCTCGCTGCCCTCGCCGAGACGCCGAGCACGATCACTGGAATCGGGCACATTCGCAACCACGAGACCGACCGCCTCGCTGCGCTGGCCACCGAGATCAACCGACTCGGAGGCCAGGTCACGGAGCTGCCCGACGGCCTGCAGATCGAGCCGGCCCCCCTGCACGGCGGCCAGTGGCTCAGTTACGACGACCACCGGATGGCCACGGCCGGAGCGCTGATCGGCCTCGCCGTACCCGGCGTTAACGTGGAGAACATCGGCACGACCGCGAAAACCCTCCCCCAGTTTCCGCAGCTCTGGCATGCGATGATCACCGAAGCGGCGCTGTAGATGGCGGTGGCGGTGGCGGGCGATGCGACTGTGCCGGGCGATGGCGAGGATCGCGATCGGCTCAGCGCTCATGTGGTCGCCGACGCACCGTCCACGGACTACGCCCATTACGCCGACCTCGCCGGTGATCCTGGCGATACCTGGTGGGCTTCTGCCGACGATGACGAGCCTGAGTTCGATGAGTCGAACGTGCACGTGCGTCCCGGCCGCAAGGGCAGTAAACCCCGCTCCAAAACTCGACCGAGCCATGAGGACGCCCTGACCGGCCGCATCCTCTCGGTCGACCGCGGCCGTTATACGGTCATGCTCGATGAAAACCTGCCGACCGAGCGACGTATCACAACCGCCAGGGCCAGTGAACTGCGCAAAAAGGCCGTCGTCAACGGCGACCGGGTCGACATCGTCGGCGACACGACCGGGGCGGAGGGCAGCCTGGCCCGTATCGTGCGCATCGTGCCGCGCGACACGCTGCTGCGGCGAAGCGCCGACGACACGGATGCCGTTGAGCGCGTGATCGTGGCCAATGCCGACCAGATGCTGATCGTGGTCGCTGCGGCCAACCCGGAGCCACGCATCCGCTTGGTGGATCGCTACCTGGTCGCGGCCTACGACGCCGGCGTGAAGCCCATCCTGTGCATCACCAAGACCGACCTCGCCGACCCCGCCGTATTCCTGGCCAATTTCGCCGGCCTCGACCTGCCCGTGTTTCAGAGCGGCGAGGGCGGCATGCCGATCGAAGCGATTTCGGCGGCACTGGTCGGTCACGACACCGTCTTCGTCGGGCACTCCGGAGTTGGCAAGTCCACGCTGGTGAACGCGCTCGTGCCGGGCACCAACCGGGCCATCGGCGTCGTCAACACCGTCACCGGGCGTGGCCGCCACACCTCGTCGTCGACCGTGTCGCTGCGCCTTCAAACGGATGCCGGCCGCGGCTGGGTCATCGACACTCCCGGTGTGCGGTCCTTTGGCCTCGGGCACATCAACACCGACAACATTCTCAAGGCCTTCACCGATCTCGCGACGATCGCCGAACGCTGCCCGCGGGGCTGCACGCACTTACCCGACTCGCCGGACTGCGCCATCATCGAGGCCGTCGAGGCCGATGAACTCGGCGTGACCGGCCGGGTGCGCCTGGACTCCCTGCAGCGCCTTCTCGCCACCTTCGCGCCCACGCGCTGAGCCCGTGTCCCCTGACGCAGTTACGATGGAGGGATGACGGATTCAGCGCGCCTTGCAGTCGGCGATACAGCCCCCCAGTTCACCCTGACCGATCAGGATGGGGCATCCGTTTCACTGGCCGACTTTTCGGGCAGCAAAGTCGTCGTGTATTTTTACCCGGCCGCGATGAGCCCCGGCTGCACGACCCAGGCCTGCGACTTTCGCGACAACCTCGGGTCGCTCAAATCGGCCGGCTACCAGGTACTCGGACTGTCGAAAGATGCTCCGGCCACGCTCAAGAAGTTTCAAGAGCACGACGCCGTGAACTTTCCCTTGCTCAGCGACACCGACCTCGCCGTGCACCGCGCCTACGGCGCTTACGGCGAGAAGAATCTGTACGGCAAGATCGTGACCGGTGTGCTGCGGTCGACGATCGTGCTCGATGAGGCCGGAATCATCACCCACGCCCTTTACAACGTCAAGGCCACGGGCCACGTCGCAAGCCTGCGTAAGAAGCTCGGTATCGACGCCTAGGTTCGCACTTGATCGGGTCTTCACGGCCCGCACAGCGCCGTTTAGTCGGCTTCGGGCTCGGGTTCGTGGCTGGTCGCAGCTACGACACGCGGAGTGAACACCAAAACGAGCACAATGATGGACGGCAGCAGCAGCGCCCAGCCGACGTCAGGCCGAGCGTAGATTCCCTGAAAACAACCGATCGCGATCATGACCTGCACGAGCTGCCACGTGATGGCACCACCACGAATCCACGGACGTCGACGAAGAGCGCCGACGGTGATCGCACTGACCCACACGGCAGCGACCACGATAAGGGCTAACAGGGCGAGCGCGGCTCCCACCGAGGTCGGGGTGGCAATGAGCAGTTCGAGCACCCACCATGCGCTGAAGAACCACAGGGCGAGCGCTTCCAGGGCGAGGAATGCGATCAACACCCCCAACAGGGGGGCACGACGAAGAGCCCGGAGGTCGATCCAGGCTGGGCGCCCTGCACCAGAGCCGCTGTTCACAGCGAAAAACCATACAAAACTATTGATTTGATACCTCTATTATGGGACGATATTGAAGGTCTGGTTGACGCTCACAGGGACGTGAGCTATTTCAACGCGGTTAACGCGCAGATCCCACATTCCTGCAACCGGCCATCACCCCCGCAACTCTGGCCAATCGGCCGTGCACCCATGTAACAAAAGGAGCATCCCTATGGACTGGCGCGATAAAGCTGCCTGCCTTACCGCCGACCCGGAACTTTTCTTTCCGGTCGGCAACACTGGACCCGCTGTGGACCAGATCGAGAAGGCAAAGTCGGTGTGCGCACGATGCAACGTCACCGAGGTGTGCCTCCAGTACGCACTGGAAACCGGCCAGGACTCGGGAGTCTGGGGCGGTCTGAGCGAAGACGAACGCCGCGCGCTCAAGCGTCGCGCAGCACGCGCCCGCCGAGCTTCCTAGCGAGTTAGCACGACCACAGAACGCGAGCCTGCGGCCATCCGGTATTCCCGGAAGCCGTTGGCTCGTTTTTTTGTGCCCGCCAGCGGACCTCGCGACCGCGCGAAACCTCACCCGCTCGAAGGCCCACCTTATGGCCGCGGGCCAAGTCTATAAACTGGGCCCGCGCATCGGGCCCGGGCCCCGTCCAAAAGGAGACGGGGCTAGCCTTCCTTCATGAAACGCAGGGGGATCTCGATCGTCACCTCGGTGCCGCTGCCCATCATGGTGTGCCAGTCGATGGTGCCGCCGAGTTCACCCTGAATAAGTGTGCGTACAATCTGCGTCCCGAGGCCAGAGCCCACCTTGCCTTCCGGCAGACCGACACCGGTGTCGCGCACCATGACGGTGAGTGTCTCATCGCTGCGCTGCGCCTCGATCGACACTTCACCCTCACGCCCGGCGAGGCCGTGCTCGACCGCGTTGGTAACCAGCTCCGTCAGCACGAGCGCGAGCGGCGTCGCATAAGCGCTCGGCAAGGTACCGAAGCTGCCGGAGGATTTCGGGTGCACGGTCGTGTTGTGAGCGGATGCCACCTCTACCGTCAACAGCAACACCCGTTCGAAGACAGCGTCGAAGTCGACGATCTGGCTGAGTCCCTCCGACAGGGTGTCGTGCACAACAGCGATGGCGGCAACCCGCCGCATCGCCTGGGTCAGTGCCTCGCGCGCCCGGTCGGACTGGGTGCGCCTTGCCTGGATGCGCAGCAGGGACGCCACGGTCTGCAGATTGTTCTTGACCCGATGGTGGATCTCCCGGATGGTCGCATCCTTGGTGATCAGCTCACGTTCCTGGTGGCGCAACTCGCTGACGTCACGGGACAAGATGATCGCACCAACGCGTTCTCCGCGGTTGCGAATGGGAATCGCGCGTAGCGACACCGTCACCCCGCGCGCCTCGATATCGGTGCGCCACGGCGCCCGCCCGGTGACGATCAGGGGCAGGGACTCGTCGACGACGGCAGTGCCGGTGAGCAGGCTCGTGGTGACCTCGGCGAGGGACTCCCCCTCGAGTTCTTCGGCGAAACCCATACGGTTGAATGCGGAAAGCGCATTCGGGCTGGCAAAGGTGGTCAAGCCGTCGACGTCAAGGCGCAGCAGGCCGTCCGAAGCGCGCGGCGCGCCGCGGCGCGGTCCGGTTGGGGCCCCAAGATCGGGAAAGTCGCCGGAGGCGATCATGGCAAAGAGGTCGTTCGCGCAGTCGTTGAAGGTCAACTCCTGACGACTCGGCGTGCGCGCCTCACTCAGGTTGGTGTGACGGGTGAGCACCGCCACCGGGACAGCTGTCACCTCGGATCCGCTCGTGCTCAGTCGGCGCAATACCGGAATGGCCCGCACGCGGGTGGGAGTCTCCTCGAACCAGGCAGGGGCATCGCGGTCGACGATCTTCGCAGCCTCGAAGGCTTCAGTGACCTGGTTGCGCCACTCCGCTTTGATGTGCTGGCCGACGAAGTCCCGATAGAACAGGGTGGCCGCGCTTGATGGGCGTGCGTGCGCTACCGCGACGAAACTGTCGGAGGTCGTCGGAACCCACACGACGATATCCGCGAACGCGAGGTCAGCCAGCAGCTGGCCGTCCGCGACCAGCATGTGCAGCCAGTCCACGTCTTCCGCGCTGCTGCGGCCCTGGGCAAGTACGAGATCACTGAGCGTCGACACTCTCCATAGCCTAGGTGTATCTGTGGGTTCACCTCGCCGTACCTCACATGACCGGGGCTGCCTTTCGTCCGCGCCACGTGACGCGCCGCGGCTTGCGCTTCGATTCCGTGGCAGGAAGAACGATCAGGTCCTCCAGAACAAAACGACGGATGCTCACGCGCGCCGCAGATTTCGGGCTCGCGTCCCGCAGGGTGCGGCCCGTCAATACCGCCGCGTCCAGGGCGCCTTGGTCGTGCGGCACCAGAATCGATGATTCGATGCCGCCGAAACGCAACAGCATTGCCGTGACCTGCGCCCGCGGATTCATCCCGACAGCACTCGCCCGCACCTGGTTCATCACGACGCTGACCGTACTGGTGCCGATCACCTCGGTGAGATCGCTCCAGGCGCGAAGAAACCGGGCCATCCCCACCGGGTCTGCCAGCCCACAGGCGACAACGTGATCGGCCACGCGCAGGGCAGTGACGGTGGCGGCGTTCCGCCTTGGCGCCAACACGTCACTGCTCAGTTCTTCATCGCTCTCCAGACTGAATCCGGTATCGACCACCACGTAGTCGACCCAGTGGCGTAACGCGTCAATGGTGCGAGTGACCCGTTCGGTCGACAGTTCCGGCCAGCGCGACGGCCTGCCGAGGCCGGTGAGCACCCAGAAAGCGCCCTTGGGCGAGTTGTAGCGTTGCGCGATACGTTCAAGCTCCGATTGGTTGAGACTGTCGCTGCCGGCCAGCCGACAGGCGGCAGCGAAACCCGGTGCTTCGTCGAGCATGCCCAGGCTCGGGGCGATCGAGGCGCTGTAGGTATCAACGTCGGCCAACACGACGGTGTGACCGGCTGCCGCGATTTCCGCCGCGATGTTGATGGCGAGGGTGGTGCGCCCCGGGGCGCCACATGGACCCCAGACCGCGATCACCGACCCGGTATTGAGCGCGCCGCCGGTGAAATGCCGTTCCCCCACCCGCAACGGAACGACAACGCCCGACACAAGCAGATCTTCGATCTCCGACCAGTCGCAGGGTATCGCGACCGTTTCGTACAGGCCGAGTGTGCCCGCGTGCCGCCGCTCCTGTTCGGTCGCGGTCAGGGCGACGACCCGGATGCCGCGCTCGTCGCACGCGGCGATCAGCTGCCCCGTCAGGGACTCGCGGCGACCACTGACGACGACGACGTGCGGCTGGCCATGCGATAGCGTCTCGAGAAACTCCCGGGCGGTATCAACGCGCGTGACGACGCTGTGCCCGCAATCCACGATCTCGGCCAGCATCCGCTGCTCGGTCGCTCGATCCAGCACGAGCGCGAGCCTGGCCATCAGGGCACCACCGGGGTGTTCACGGGCACGATCGCGACGGCATCACCGTTCATGATCGCTTCCAGCACCACGCCCACACTGGCCTTCGGTACGAGCATCTCGACGGATTGACCGTTGTCGGCCGCGATGATGCCGGTCGGTTCGACGATACGAACGATAACGGCCTGTCCCACGAGAATCGTCGGCGGAGCGTATTCGCTGGGTCCGGCAGCCCGCGCCGACCAGATATCGACGACGGAGCCCGCCACGATGGACGCGGCCAGCCTTCCGGGGATATCGACGACGACACTGGTCACGTCGCTCCCCGACGCTTGCCCGACCGCGGAGCGTGCCACGAGTTCGCCGGCCAGGATGGTCTGGGTGACGAGCAGACCGCGTTTCAGGTCGGCCGCCGGCACAAGATACAGGTCGGCCGTGCCGCCGAGCTGCACCCGGCTCTCCACGAGGTCGGCCGATCTGAGCTGATCGCCGACGGTCAGTGTGTGCCGTGCGGTATAGACCGCCGTGGTGCGATCACTGCCGGCGACGATCGCGCCGACGCCCGCGATCGACGCAGCGACCAGCACCAGACCGATGACAAATCGGGGATCGACCCAGAACCGGCGGCGCGTACGTGTGGAACCGGTTGTTTTCATCCGTTACCTCGCTTGTCTGTAGCGCTTCTGATGATGCGTTGGGCCTTATCGTGCCCGACTGCGGAAAATCGTGGAAAAGTCATCCACAATTACCCCAGCCGGATGACGTGAATTTGCCAGAACGGCACGAGACGGTAGTGCAGGACTTCCGGCGCGCGGCGCAGCGTTCCGAGCGGATGCACCGCCAGATCGAGGTGGTCACGCGCGACCCGGTCGATGGTGCCGGCCAGGACACCACCGCGGGTCGCAAGCTCCACGCTGCGCCGTCGCCGGCACAGATCCCGAAGCACAAAGGGGAAAGCGACTCGTTCGATCAGCTTTCCGGTAGATTCTGACTCGACCGCGAGCGAGACCAGATACTGCTCGTCATTGAGCACGACACCGGCGATGGCCGAGAGCGGAATCACGCACTGAACCCGACCGTTTCCAGCGCCCGTTAAGTCAGCCGCGAGCCAGTCTCGGCCGAGCGTCGTCGGGCGAAGCACGATCGTCTCACCGGAGACCAGCACGATGCGCAACTGCAGCGCGCCACCCAGGCCAACCGACCGCACCACGTTACTCAATCGGGTGCGCAGGGAGAGCTTGTCCAACCGCTGGCGTTCTTCCTTCAGGCGCAGGTCAGTGGCGTCGGAGTGCATCTCGCGTTCGAGCTGCCCTTCGAGGTCATCAAACAAATCATCCCAGCGCACACGTCGAAAGTAGCCGACGCGAGACGATCTCGCTCACGTTGTGCACAGGCTCTTTAAGCGCTAGACAACGCGGTGATCAAGCTGGTTGAGTGTGGCGCTACAAGAGTTGCACGTTCGATATCAGGAGGAACGATGACGTCATCTGGTTCCGGTGCTTCCAGCGCACAGGTTCACCCGTCGGAGGCTCACAACGATGCGCGCGGAGTCAGCCCGAAGCCGATTGGACAGGCACACCAGCCCGAAACGGAGCAGGTGCTGCGCGCCCTCGCCCTGCGGGCTGTCGAAGTCATCGCCGGAGCCAGAGACCTCGAGCAACTCGCGCGATGGGTTACCGACGACGTCTACGCCCATCTGCGCGTGCGCGTGTCGATCGCCGCTCGCGCCAGAGCCATCACGGGAGTCGTCGCTGAACGGCCAAGGCTGTGGATCGACCATGTCAAGACCTGGCCGACCGACACCGGCGGTTTCAATGCAGTGATCCTGGTGTACGACAAACGCCGAGCGCACGTCGTCTCGGTACAGTTGGAGGGCTTGGATCAGCGCTGGCGTGCCACCGTTCTCGTTGTCCTGTGATGCGCGGGCATTTCCGCCAGCAGACGGATGCCCCGCTCACGAACCGTGCGACAACGCTCGCCCACGAATGGGCGTGCGTTGCCGGCCCAATCGTCGGCACAATCGTCGGTGTGCGTCGGGGCTAGATCGTCTTCTTGCCCTGGGCGCGGCGCTCGGCCCGGTTCACCGGTGCGGCACCCTCGGTTTTCTGCCCAAACGCTCCACGCTGGGGCGGGCTGGCTACTTCTTCCGCCTCGTCATCGCTCGCCGCGATCGTCGCCGTGCGCCTGGCCCGATCAGTGGCAGCCTGCTGAATCTGGCCGCGCTGATTGCGCACCTCGACTCCGCCGGAATCGCTCGGCGCAGTGTAACTGAGCTTCTCGTCCGATGAGTCAGCTGGGCTGAGCCCCTTTCCCGCGATGGCCGGCCCGTCGACGGCACCAGCACCGGCAGTCACCTCAACGTCGAGGTTGAACAGGAACCCAACGGTCTCCTCGCGAATCTGGCCCATCATCTGCTGAAACATGGCGAAACCCTCGCGCTGGTATTCGACCAGCGGGTCGCGCTGCGCCATCGCACGCAGCCCGATGCCATCTTTCAGGTAGTCCATCTCATAGAGGTGGTCGCGCCAGCGGCGGTCGATCACCGAGAGCACCACACGACGTTCCAGTTCGCGCATCGCGGGGGCACCGAGGGAATCTTCACGACGTGAGTAGGCGAGCTTGGCGTCGGAGAGAATCTCCCGGCGCATGAAATCGCGATTGATTCGGCCCTTGTCGCCGGCCTCAGAAACGACCTCGTCGATGGTCAGTCCCACCGGGTAGAGGGTCTTCAGTTCGGTCCACATCGCGTCGAAGTCCCAGTCGTCGCCGTTGCCGTCGCTGGCATGCACGTCGAGCACCTCGTCTATGACGTTGGTGAGGAAAGTCTGGGTGCGTTCATGCAGGTCGTCACCTTCGAGGATGTGTCGACGGTCACCGTAAATGGCTTCACGTTGGCGGTTGAGAACGTCGTCGTACTTGAGCACGTTCTTACGAATCTCGGCGTTACGACCCTCGACCTGTGACTGTGCGCTGCGGATGGCGCGGCTGACCACCTTGGATTCGATCGCCATGTCGTCTGGCACGCCCGAGCGGCCCATCAGAGCTTCGGCTGCGCCGGCGTTGAACAGGCGCATGAGGTCGTCGGTGAGCGAGAGGTAGAACCGGCTCTCGCCCGGGTCCCCCTGGCGTCCACTGCGTCCGCGCAGCTGGTTGTCGATGCGGCGTGATTCGTGCCGTTCGGTACCGAGCACGTAGAGGCCGCCGGCAGCGATGACTTTCTCGGCCTCTTCACTGACGTCGGCCTTGACAGCGGTGAATACGTCGTCCCAGGCGAGTTCGTACTCGTCAGGTGTTTCTACCGGGCTGAGGCCCTTCGCGTTCATCTCGGCAACAGCGAGGAACTCGGCGTTCCCGCCGAGCATCACGTCGGTACCGCGGCCGGCCATGTTGGTGGCGACTGTCACCGAGCCGAGTCGACCGGCCTGCGCGACGATCGCGGCTTCACGGGCGTGGTTCTTCGCGTTGAGGACCTCGTGTCGCACACCCATTTTGGCGAGCAGGCGGGACAGGTACTCGCTCTTCTCGACGCTGGTCGTGCCGACCAGAACCGGCTGGCCGGCTTCGTGGCGCAAGGCGATGTCTTCAACGACCTGACGAAACTTGGACTCTTCGTTCTTGTAGATCAGGTCGGACTGGTCGATGCGCTGCATCGGCTTGTTGGTGGGAATGGCCACGACGCCGAGCTTGTAGGTACTCATGAACTCAGCGGCTTCGGTCTCGGCCGTACCGGTCATGCCGGAGATCTTCGAGTACAGGCGGAAGTAGTTCTGCAGGGTCACGGTGGCCAGGGTCTGGTTCTCGGCTTTGACGGCGACACCCTCCTTGGCCTCGATCGCCTGGTGGATGCCCTCGTTGTAGCGGCGTCCCATGAGAATACGGCCAGTGTGCTCATCGACGATGAGCACCTCCCCGTTCATGACGACGTAGTCCTTGTCCTTCTTGAACAAAGAATTCGCCTTGATGGCGTTGTTCAAAAAAGAGATCAGCGGCGTGTTGGCTGATTCGTAGAGGTTGTCGATGCCGAGGTAATCCTCGACCTTTTCGATGCCGGGCTCGAGCACGCCGATGGTGCGCTTCTTCTCGTCGACCTCGAAGTCTTCGTCGGCGATGAGACGCTTGGCCAGGCTGGCGAACTCGTTGAACCAGCGGTTAGCTTCGCCCGACGCCGGCCCCGAGATGATCAGCGGGGTACGAGCCTCGTCGATGAGGATCGAGTCGACTTCGTCGACGATGGCGAAGTAGTGCCCGCGCTGCACCATATCGCTGGCCTGCCACGCCATGTTGTCGCGCAGGTAGTCGAAGCCGAACTCATTGTTGGTGCCATAGGTGATGTCGGCGGCATACATTTCGCGCCGCTGTGCCGGAGTCTGACCCGAGACGATGCATCCGGTCGTCATACCGAGGGCACGGAAAACGCGGCCCATGAGCTCGCTCTGGTAGCTTGCGAGGTAGTCGTTGACCGTGATGACATGCACACCGCGGCTGCTGATGGCGTTGAGGTAGGCAGCGGTGGTGGCGACGAGGGTCTTGCCCTCTCCGGTCTTCATCTCGGCAATGTTGCCAAGGTGAAGGGCGGCTCCACCCATCAGCTGCACGTCGAAGTGCCGCAGCCCCAGGGTGCGAGTGCTCGCCTCGCGCACTGCGGCGAACGCCTCGGGCAGCAGATCGTCGAGCGATTCCCCGTTGGAGTACCGTTCCCGCAGGGTAACGGTCTCGTTTTTCAGCTCCTCGTCGGTGAGCTCGTGGAAGTCTTCTTCCAGCGCGTTGATGGCCTTCGCGTAGTTTTCCAGGCGGCGCAGAACGCGACCCTCACCAACACGAAGAACCTTTTCAAGAATTGACGCCACGAATGTACTCCACTAGTCAAACGGTGCAGGCACGCACTGTGGCAGCCCAATCGGACTGCCACAGCACAAGCCTGCGCCTCTCGTCTGGCAGATGCCAGAGCACCGACCTGGTCGGCGGCTAAGGTAATGCTAGTTGGTCAGTTGGCACGCCCGCTGGTAACGGGCACAGCCTCCTGCAGCTCGCCGACCGAGCCGTCGAGTTCGATCACTCCGTAGTCCCAGCCCTTGCGGCGGTAGACCACACTGGCTCGTTTGGTTTCGATGTCCTGGAACAGGTAGAAATCGTGGCCGACGAGTTCCATGAAGTAGAGGGCATCATCGACGGACATGGGGGCCGCCGCGAAAACCTTGCGACGGATGACGACGGGGCAGTAATCCTCCTCGGTGGAGGCCTCGGGGGCATCCGCTTGCACGATAGGAATCGCACCGGTGCGCACGCGCTCGAGCGTCTCGGGGTTGGCCGGTGTGATGTCGATGACGCTGAAGCCGACCGCGGACGCTTCGTGGAGCGAGATGGGCCGATGGGCGCCGCCGCGGTGTACCTTCTTGCGGTCCTTGGCGCGACGAACACGCTCGAGCAGACGACCCAGCGCCACGTCGAAAGCGGCGTACTTGTCGGATCCGTCCGCTTCGGCCCGCACCAACGGACCCTTGCCGATCAGGGTGAGTTCGACCCGGTCGTTGCCGACGGCCGCCCCGTTCTTCTCGTGGTGTCGACTGACCTTGATCTCGAGGGCGAGGGCCTTATCGGCGAGAAGAGCAATTTTCTCGGCCTTCTCCGTCGCGTAATCCCGGAAGCGATCAGTGATCCCAAGGTTGCGTCCGACGATGTTAGTTTCCATGACGACCTCCAGTTTGGCGGACCGCCCAAAACCGGGCGATCAGTGCACGCCTTTGTCTCCACCGTAGCCGTGGGAGTGGAATAAGTCACAGTATTTGTCGACGAGTTTGCTCAGAGTGCGATTACGGGGACAGCAGACGCCGTGTTTCCGCGAGTGTGGCCAGACCGACGACGGCACCGCCGGCAGCAGACACGGCGCGGCGCGCCTCGAGCAGGGTCGCTCCCGTGGTGACGATGTCGTCGACCAGGATCACCAGCATCCCATCGAGCGGACGCCTGGCGACGAGGCTGTTGCTCTTGTTCGCAGCCCGCGCCGCCCGGCCGAGGCCCACTTGGTCGAGCGCCTCCGTGCGCTGCGCGAGCGCCGGAAATGGGTGCAGGCCGGCGCGGTGCAGCAGGGCATCGACCGGGTGGTAGCCCCGAACACGCCAGGCCCGACGAGACGACGGGATGGTCACGAGCTGGATTCCGGGGCCGGCATCATAACGCGCAGCACCACGACCCCGGCGGCCAGCGGGCACGGCGGCCAGCGCGGCCACGATGGCCGCCCGCAGCGGCCCGGCGAGCGCGGCGGCGGCATCCGTTCGGCCGCCGTCTTTGTAAGCCGCGATCGCATGACGGGCAGCGCCCTCGTAGGTGAGTGCGGCCCAGATGACGGCGTCGTCGCGGACGACCGGGTGCACGGAAGGCACCAGCGCCCGCCGGCACTCGGCGCAGAGGGCGCGGTCGACGACACCACAGCCACTGCACTCGGTCGGTAGCACGGTTGCCCAGGCATCCCGGCTCGCAGCGGCCAGACGCGCGCGCAGCTGTCGACTCATGGCCCCAGTGTGCCGCGAGGTAGCGGCAGGGCCGGCCCGAACGCATCAGCGGTGGATAAGCGCGCCTCGGCGCCTCCTGGGGAGAAGCGGCGGGTTGCTCAGCCGCCGAGGCCTTGCTGGGTGGCAAGCAAGGTCACGCCGCCGATTCGGGCCTGCCAGCCTGCTCCACGTTGCACCGCGAGGCTGCCGCTGTCAGTGAGGGCTCGCAGATCACGCACCGAGTTGCTGCCGACAATGAACCGGCTACTCACGGGGGATTCGAGAATGGTACTGACGCCACCAATCTGTTGCGCGACGACGCGGGCTTCGCCGCTGGGCAGCGTGCTGAGCGAGGCGACGGTCAATTCATTGATCCAGGTTGCGTCACGGCCGACTCCGCCACCCGACGCCAGCAGTACTGGCGCACCGATCCCGGTCGGCGCCGCGCCGGTACGAATGATGGAGGCGATGACGAATCGGGTCTCAGAACCGGTGCCGAGGAGTGCGATCAGCCGAGAGCCGTCTCGGGACACTTTCAGTGCCGCGATCGACGTGGCCTCTGGCCACGGGGTAGGCAGCAGGGTTGCTTCCCCGGTGGGGCTGTAGACGACGAGAGCACTTGGATCGTCAGCTGGCACCGACCAGACGAAGCGGTCATTGTCGATCGATGGCGCGAGCAGCCCCGCGCGCGCATCGAGCAGCTCGGGTTCATCGCCGGCCCGAACGACGTAGACGCCGTCGCTGGTGAGTACGGCCGCCGATCCCTGGCCCGATGCGAGCGTCACAGCGGTCGGAGCCAGCTGGGCGATGGGCTCAGAGAGCCCATCCAGCAGGGTGACGCTCTGCCCGGTCGCGGCGAGAAAACCGAACTCGTCACCGCGCAGCACGAGCGCCCGGGCATCTACCCGCGGATCCACGAGCGGCGCCCCTGATTCCAGAGCAGTGATGGCCTGGGAGTTCTGGTCGATGGTGATTTCGACTGTCAGGCCCGTCGGCAGACTCGCCGCCAGCTGCGCCTTCATGCGCTGGAGGGTCTGCCGATCGGCGTTGAGGGCTTCGCTGTTCAGATCGACCATGGCCTGACGCCCGACAACCTGCACGGCATCGGCGGTGAGCTCGGAACCTTGCGGAAACGCCGTGGCCACGGCACCGGTCAGCCAGGCGCTCGGTCCGTTCAAGACCGCGTTGACCAGTTTCGTCGGAGCGGATGCGCCGCGCGGAAACCAGCGCAGGTCCGGCACCAAAAACCGAAATCCCGGATCATAAAAATAGACCGGCTGGGCGCTGAATACCTCATTGAAGGTGTTTTCGTCAATCACCGTGCCATCCGGAGCCGCGCTGATGCGCCACTGGCCACCGATCTGCGCAAATTCGTAGCGCAACGGTACCGGACTCGCGTCGACCTCGCGGTATTCCCCGGACTGGTCCACTTCGGCGATCGGCGTGACCGCCACGAGGGTGGTGGCCTCGTCGATGACGGTCAGGGTGCGCCCTGAACCGTTGTCGACGGTGACGCCCGAGGTGGGGTCCCAACTGGATTGAAACGCCGGAGCCAGAAACTGCCGGGCGATGTCGTAGTTGCTCTCCGGGCTTGACGACGCGTCGATGAAGCCGCGCAGAATAGCCTCCGTCGAGGCGTCCTTCTGCGGTAGCGCCGGCAGAAAAACCGGGGCCGGATTATCGTCTGGCGCAATGTCATTGCCGGCGTGTACGACACCGTCGCGTGGAATACCGGTGCAGCCACCGAGCCCAACGGCGAGACTGACGGCCACCAACAGCGCCGGAGCGACCCGCCAGAGTGAACCACGCGCTCTGCGATCAGTCATGCTGATCTCCGCCCATTCCAAGCACATGCCCGACGTCGCCCAATGCGGCCGTTGCGTCGTCGGGAGGCAATGGGATCGGGGACGATTCGAGTACAACTCCGGCCGTGCGCGGCAGGGTCAGCCGAAAACACGACCCCTCGCCCGGACTCGACCAGACCTGTAGCCAGCCGTTGTGCACGCTTGCGTCTTCACGCGAGATGGCCAGTCCGAGTCCGGTGCCCCCGATCGTGCGTTGGCGAGACGGATCAGCACGCCAAAACCGGTCGAACACGTGCGCGACTTCGGCCTGGGTCATGCCGAGCCCGTAGTCCCGTACCGCGAGCGCGACCGCGTTCGCGTCGCTGTCGACTGACACCACGACGGGTTTACCCTCACCGTGTTCGATGGCGTTGCCAATGAGGTTGTGCAGAACCCTCCGGATGCGTCGCGGGTCGACGTCGGCATTGAGATACCCGCCCGGCGCTACGATCCGCAGGTCACTCCCCTTCGACTCGGCCAGTGACTTCAAGCTGTCGATGGCGTCCTCGGCGAGATAGACCAGATTCGTCGGTTCACTCTCAAGTTCCACCGACCCGGCATCGTACCGGCTGATTTCGAGCAGGTCGCTCAACAGCAACTCGAAGCGTTCCACCTGGGTGTGCAGCAACTCAGCGGTGCGGCTGGTGGCTGGCGGAAAAGTCGCCCGCTGGTCATAGAGCACATCACCGGCCAAGCGGATGGTCGTGAGCGGCGTTCGCAATTCGTGCGAGACGTCCGATACAAACCGTTGTTGCACCTCGGACAGGTCGGCGAGCTTACGAATCTGGCTCTGCAAACTGTCGGCCATGCCGTTGAACGAGCGGGCAAGCGTGGCGATGACGTCTTCGCCCTTCTCGGGAATGCGCACTTCGAGGTCGCCGGAGGCAAGTTTCTGGCTCGTCTCGGCGGCCACCCGCAATGGCGTGACGACGAAGCGCACGACGATCCACGATACGGCCCCGATCAGCAGGACGAGCGCGACACCGGCCACCCCGAGCGTTTGCTGCACGAAGAGCAGCGTCGCTTCGGAATCCTGCAGACTGTAGGCGATGTACAGCTCGTATCGGCCGGCCACGGGAACCGTGATCTGCGACCCGACCACTATCCCGGGCATGGTGGTGGCCTCGTCACCGGTCAGGGTGACGGACTGCCAAAATTGATCACCGTCGTTCGCCTGCACCTCGGTGCGCAGGTCGGCTCCGATCACGCCGGTCGATTGCCCAAACGTCGACGAATCCAGCGGCGCGACGGTCGACGGATCCTGGCCAGGCACCCGCAGCACGGCGACCAGTCGACTCGACGAGGCAGCGGAGATCGAGGTGCGGGCCGAACTGAGCAGGTTCTGCACCTCGACCCGGTCGGTGGCATCGGAGGAATCGAAGAGGCTCTGCGCGGAGCTGCTCGCACGGTCTGATTCCAGCAGGACCTGGCTGAGCCGCGACTGGAACAGGTCAGTACCGATGCTGACCGACATGTACACACCCACGACCAGAATGGCCAGCCCGGACAGCGCTACGGAGATCGTCACCGTACGAAATTGCAGGGACGAGCGCCACGACGCGCGCACGAGCCTCGGCCAGTTGCGCGGCCTGCTCCAATAGGTCAGCTGAGGCACGGTTTCGGAAACCGTTTCTCTGGGCGTCGCCGGGAGGACATCTCTGGTCTGCGATTTCTAGCTGATCGTACCGGCGCGATAGCCGACGCCGCGCACCGTCATGACGATCTTGGGATTATCGGGATCGTGCTCAACCTTGGATCGCAGCCGCTGCACGTGCACGTTCACGAGCCGGGTGTCCGCCTTGTAGTGGTAACCCCAGACCTGCTCCAGCAACATTTCGCGGGTGAAGACCTGCTGGGGTTTGGAGGCGAGGGCTAGCAGCAGGTCGAACTCGAGCGGTGTGAGGTTGATCGCCGCCGTTCCGCGGGTGACTTCGTGGCCGACTGCGTTCACCACGAGGTCACCAATGTGCAGGGCCAGTGCGCCGTCGACAGCGGGCGGGCGCAAGCGTGTGCGAATGCGGGCGACGAGCTCCTTGGGGTTGAACGGCTTGACCATGTAGTCGTCGGCGCCGGACTCGAGCCCCTTGACCACATCGGTGGTGTCAGACCGGGCGGTGAGCATGATGATCGGCACCCCTGATTCTGCGCGGATCAGCCGGCACACTTCGATGCCGTCGAGGCCGGGCAGCATGAGGTCGAGCAAGACCAGGTCAGGCTTCTCGGTACGAAACGCTTCGAAGGCGAGCGATCCATCGGCACAAAAGCCCGGCGTGAAGCCCTCGCCTTGCAAAACGATGCCGATCATCTCGGACAGGGCGGTATCATCATCGATAACCAAAATACGTGCAGTCATGGGTCTCTTTCCAGAACGTCAGCTCCGTGTGTTCTGATGTCGTTCGCTCAGCAGATTGCCCGATGAGTAGGGCAAAGTCTCGCATAAGAGTAGCTGAGTGCGCTGACAGAGTGCTCGCGAGCGCATTTCTCGATCGACCTGTGCCAGCATTGAAGGGTGACCGACCCCTGGCTAGCCCCCGACGCCCCCGTTCCACCGCGCTATGGGGAGTTGGCGACACCGTCCTCGCCCTATCAGAGCGCGCCGCACTCGAATAGACCCTTTCCAGGCAGCAACCCAGGCCAGGCCTGGTCGCCTCCGCCCAAGCCGGGACTGATTCCACTGCGGCCGATCGGATTCGGTACGCTGCTCGGCGCGTCTTTCCGGGTCCTGCGCCGCAATCCCAAGGCCACCTTCGGTAGTGGTCTGATCGTGCAGGCGGTGATTATGCTCGTCACCGTGGTCATCGTCGGGCTCGTCACGTTCTGGGCCCTTGACCGCGTTGACAGCGCCCCGCTCGACCAAAAGGATGCCGTCATAGCCGGCTCGGTGCTGGCCGGCTTGCTGTCTGCCATCATTCCGATCGCTCTGTCGCTCATCGCTTCTGCGTTGCTGCAGGCCGTCATCGTGGTCGAGGTGGCCCGCGCGACCCTGGGCGAGAAACTGCGGCTCGGCACTCTGTGGCGCCGGGCGGCGACTCGTCTCTGGCCGCTGACCCTGTGGACCCTGCTGCTGGGCGGTGCGCTGCTCGTCGGCGTGGCCGTGCTGGCCGGCATCGTCGTGCTCTTGATCAGCGTCGGCGGTGCCGTCGGCCTCGTCGCCGGCGTTCTCATCGGTGTCTTCGGCGGTCTGCTGCTCGCGGCTGCGAGCGCATTCCTCTTCACCAAAACCAGTGTGGTTCCGAGCCTGATCGTGCTGGAGGAGCTGGGCCTGCGGGCATCCGTTATTCGGTCGTGGTCGCTGACGCGCGGCTACTTCTGGCGCACCCTGGGCATTCTGCTGCTGATCACCGTGATCGTGCAGGTCATCAGCCAGATCATCAGCATGCCCGTGTCGCTGCTCATGGGAATCGGCACTACGCTCGTCGACCCGGCCGGGGCGTTCATGGAGCAGTCGTCCATCATCCTCACCGTCATCAGCCTGATTATCGCCATTCCCGTAGCGGCGGTGGCGGCTGTTGTGCAGTCAGCGACCATAGCGCTGGTCTATCTCGACCTGCGCATGCGCAAGGAAGGCCTCGACCTTGAGCTGGCCCGCTACGTCGAATCGGCAGCGCAGGGCGGCGACGTACCCGACCCGTATCTGGCGCCAACCGTGTCCGGCGGATACTCGGCGGTATGACCGAGGTGGGCCTGGCGCAGCTCGGATCGATGGTCGAATCACTCCTCGACCGCTTCACGTTCGGCGTGCCGCATGATGTTCCGGTGGTTCCTGATGCGCCAGACGCCCGCCAGTGGCTGCGCGAAGAGCTCGTTAAAGCCCCGTATGCAGCGGCCCGGCCGACCTGGTTCGACCGGGCGTCTCAGGCTTTTCTCGACTGGCTCAATTCGCTGGCTGGCAGCGGCGACGGCAGCCTGACGGGTTGGGTTCCGATTGTCGCGGCCGTGCTCGTGCTCGCGGTGCTCGTGGCGGGCTGGCTGCTGTTCGGCGCGCCAAAACTGGCCAGGCGCCGCCGGGCAGATCTCGACCTGTTCGGCGCGATCGACCAGCGCAGCAGCTCCGAGATGCGTGCGGCGGCCGACGCGGCGGCCGGTCGCGGTGACTGGAGCCTGGCCTGCGAGGAGATTTTTCGCGCCCTGGCCCGCGGCTTGGCTGAACGCACGGTGCTCTCAGTCACGCCCGGCACGACCGCGCATGATTTCGCTGCCCGGGCTCAGCTGGCGTTTCCGTCCCACGGTCCGGCACTGGCCCGCGCTGCAGACACCTTTGATCGGGTGCGCTACCTCGAACAGGTCGGTCTCGAGCCCGACTACCGCGCCCTCGCCGCGCTCGAGGCTGAATTACGGGCTGCGGCGCCCGCCATACTCGCCCCACTGACCGAGGCGGGTCGGTCATGAGCGCAACGCTCGGTTCCCCAACCGATGCGCCTGTTCGCTTGACTGGTACTGCCGACAGCACGACCGTGGCTACCCCGACCCTGCGAGCGCTGCTGGGCCGCTCCTCATTCTGGCTGATCGCCACTGCCTGCATTCTGGCCACCGCGATTGTCGCCGTGCTCGTGTCCGGCGGCAGCCAGGCGGCTGGCCGAGCGCTTGCCGGGGACAACGCTGCTCCGGCCGGCTCGATGGCGCTCGTGGAGGTGCTTCGCCAGCAGGGTGTCACCGTGACTCTCGCCAGTTCCCTGGCCGAGGTGCGGGGCGCAGTCGGACCAAATTCAACCGTGTTCCTGTACGACGAGAACAGCTACCTCGATCAGTCGCAGCTGCGCGAACTGGGTGACCTCGCCACGCGCACCGTTGTCGCGGCACCGGATTTTCTGGCTCTTCAGGCGCTGGCCCCGACCGTGGGCTTTGGCGGTGTGTCCGAATCCGACACTCTCGCCGCTGACTGCTCTGTGCCGACCGCGAATCGAGCGGGGGAACTGTCACCGGGCGGGGACACCCTGTCCATTCCGCCCGGGAGCGGGCAGTTGCTTCTCACCGGTTGTTTTGCCAGCGACACCAACACTTTCTCGCTGGTTCAGGTGCAGAACGACACGACCGGCGGGATCATCTCCGTCGTGCCCGACGCCCGCCTGTTCAATAATGAGCACATCGCTGACTACGGTAATGCGGCGCTCGCACTCGGGTTACTGGGGCCGAGCGACTCGCTGGTCTGGTACCTGCCGACACTGGCCGATCTGCCCCGCACCGGGCCTCCGTCACTCGCCGATTTGATGCCCGGCTGGGTCACCCCGGTGCTCGTTCTGCTCATACTCGCCGCGGCCGCCGCCGCGTTCTGGCGGGGAGCGCGGTTCGGACCGCTCGTGGCCGAGAACCTGCCGGTCACGGTGAAAGCGAGCGAGACCATGGAAGGTCGCGCCCGATTGTACGCGCGCAGCAATGCCCGGCTGAGGGCGCTGGACGCCCTGCGGGTCGGCGCTGTGCAGCGACTCGCCCTCGCTGTTGGCCTGGGCCGCCTCGCGCATCTGGAGGAGGTCGTCGGCTCGGTCGCCCATTTCACCGGCCGCACTCCCGACGACGTGCGGCGAGTGTTAGTGGACGCGATCCCCAAATCCGACGCGCAGCTGATGGCATTCTCCGACGCTTTACAGGCTCTCGAACACGCGACCGGTCAGGCCGTACGAGCCGGGGCCGCGCCGGCTGCTCGGGCGTCGGCATCCGTTTCTCAGGAATTACCACCCCCTCCAGCCGAAAGAATGGACCCATGACCACTCCAGCCACCCCAATCACGCCCGCTGACTCGCTCGCAGCTGCGGTGCCCTCGACCGCAGAGGATGCCGCCGCACTGCGGGCCGCGCTCAACCGGGTGCGCTTAGAGGTCACAAAGGCCGTCGTTGGGCAAGACGGCGCGGTGACCGGGCTGATCATCGCGTTGCTCGCGCGCGGCCATGTGTTGCTTGAGGGCGTGCCCGGAGTGGCCAAAACGCTGCTCGTGCGTACGCTCAGCCACGCGCTGAGCCTCGACACGAAGCGCATCCAGTTCACGCCCGACCTGATGCCAGGGGACGTGACCGGGTCGCTCATCTACGATGCTCGCGCGGGCGAGTTCGAGTTTCGGCAGGGCCCGGTGTTCACCAACATCATGCTCGCCGACGAGATCAACCGGACGCCGCCGAAGACGCAGTCCGCACTGCTTGAGGCCATGGAGGAACGCCAGGTCAGCGTTGACGGCGAATCGCTCAAGCTGCCGGAGCCGTTCATCGTGGCGGCGACCATGAACCCGATCGAGTACGAGGGCACGTATACGCTGCCGGAAGCGCAGCTGGACCGGTTTCTGCTCAAGCTCGTGCTCGAAGTCCCCCAACGGGTCGATGAGATCGAGGTACTGCGCCGCCACGCTGCCGGTTTCAATCCGCGCGACCTGGCCGGGGCCGGGGTGAGCGCGGTGCTCGGACAGGTCGAACTTGCCGCGGCGCAGGCCGCGGTGGCCCGGGTCGGTTCGAGTGCGGATGTGCTCGCCTACATCGTCGACCTGGCCCGCGGCACGCGCACGAGTCCCTCGGTCAAGCTCGGGGTCAGTCCCCGCGGAACGACCGCGCTGCTCGCCGCCACCAAGGCGTGGGCCTGGCTGAGCGGATACGACTCGATCACGCCCGATCACGTGCAGGCGATGGCGTTGCCGGTCTGGCGACACCGGGTGCAGCTGCGCCCGGAGGCCGAACTCGAGGGCGTCTCGGTGGATGCCATTCTGCGCGGCGTGCTGCAGCAGGTTCAGGTTCCGATCTAACGATGACGCTCAGCGGACGGTTCGTTCTTCTCCTCGCCCTCGGGGTGGTGCCTATCGTGCTGTTCGGGCCCGATCCTACGGCCGCCACCGGCGTTCTTTTTCTCTGGCTGCTGCTGGTGTTCGTGCTTGGCGGCCTTGACCTCGCGTTGGCGGCGTCTCCGCGTGCCGTGACGGTCGAACGGATGCTGCCCGCCCGGGTCCGACTCGGGGAATCCGTCACGAGCGAGCTGTACCTCACCAACACCGGGCGCCGCCGCCTGGTCGGCGTCGTGCGGGATGCCTGGCAGCCGTCGGCAGGCGCCGGACGCAATCGCAGCCGCGTCGTGATCCCGTCCGGGGAACGGCGGCTCGTCTCGCTCACGCTCACACCATTTCGGCGCGGGGAACGACGGGTCGAACAGGTGACGGTGCGCTCGCGCGGGCCGCTCGGCCTGTGGAACCGCCAGGCCACGCTGAACGCGCCGGGGCGCATCCGGGTATTGCCGCCCTTTCATGCCCGTAAACACCTGCCCGCACGAATCACGCGACTCAAGGAGCTCGACGGACGCACGAGCGTGATGGTGCGCGGGCAGGGCACCGAGTTCGATTCGCTGCGCGAATACGTGCGCGGCGACGACGTGCGCTCGATCGACTGGCGGGCCACTGCCAGGCGCAACGATGTGATGGTGCGCACCTGGCGACCGGAGCGCGATCGCCGCGTCATCATTCTGCTCGACACCGGGCGAACCTCGGCGGCGCGGGTCGATAACGAGCCACGCCTCGACACCGCATTCGAGGCTTCCCTGCTGCTCGCCGCTCTCACCTCGGTTGCCGGCGACCGGGTAGATTTTCTCGCGTTCGACCGCCGGGTGCGCGGCCGTGTGCAGGGGGCCAGCGGGGCCGCCCTGCTCTCGCAGCTGGTCGATTCCATGGCCCTGATCGACCCGGAACTGATCGAGATGGACTGGGCCGCCGTTCCCGGGCAGGTGCGGTCCATCACGAGCCAGCATGCCCTGGTCGTGGTGCTCACCTCGATCGACGCCGCGGGGGCGTCGACCGGGCTGTTGTCGGTGCTGCCCCAGCTCACCAAACGACACACGGTGATCGTGGCCTCCGTGCTCGACCCTGCCACCGTGCTCGCCGCAGCCACCCGCGGTGGTCGCGACGAAATTTACCGGGCGGCGGCGGCGGAACGGGCCCTGCTCGACGTGGCACGCGTATCGGCTGCTATCCGTCGGCTGGGAGCGGATGTTGTCACCGCCTCGCCCGCGCAACTCCCGCCGGCCCTGGCCGACCGCTACATCGCCCTCAAGGCTGCCGGCCGGCTCTGACGACCAACGGCTGCGGGGACACCCTTGGCGCCGTCCGCGTCAACACCACTCCCGCCACTCAAGACCGTGGAGACGACCAGAGACGACCAGAGACGACCAGAGACGACCAGAGACGACCAGAGACGACCAGAGACGATAGCGTCTAGTTTCGGCAATCGGCAGCGAGGCGAGGTGTCAGGCAGCGTAGATGCGGGTGCTTCCGGCCTCAAACTCACTCAGGTCGCCGGTTTCACCGGCGCGAGTGGCGCGGCCGCCGACCCCGATCATGTACGTCAGGAATGCGCCGAGCGCGACGGCTCCGATCCCGATCTTGATCGGCCATGGCCACGCCTGCGGAGTGACGAATCCCTCGATGATGCCCGACACCAGCAACACGAAAACGAGACCGATGGCCACCGTGAACAGCGCACGGCCGTCTTCGGCGAGCGCCTGCCCGCGGGTGCGGGCACCGGGGGCGATCCAGGCCCAGAAAATGAGCAGTCCACCAGCCGCTGCCACGAAGATAGCGGTCAGTTCGAGCAGCCCGTGCGGAGCGATGTAGAGAAAGAATACGTCACCCTTGTCATAGGCGAACATGATCGCTGCTGTGGTGCCGAGGCTCACGGCGTTTTGCAAAATAATGAACGGAACGTAGACCCCGGTGATGCCAAAGGCGATGCACTGTGCGGCGATCCAGGCATTGTTCGTCCAGACAAATCCAGTGAATGACGCCGCAGGGTTCGCCGAATAATAGCCGACGAAGTCCTCGTTGGCCAGCTGGGCGAGTTGGGTCTCCGTTCCCAGATTCGCGAGCACCTCTGGATCGTTGTAGGCCCACACCGCGTACAATCCGGCGACGAGAAAGGTCACCACGGCGACCACAAGCGTGAGCCAGCGCAGCCGATAGAGGGCCGCCGGCAACTGGGCGACGAAAAATCGCGGAATTTGCGCCAACACATTGGCATTCACGCCGGTGAAACGCAGCCGGGCACGAGAGAGACCGACCGACAGGCGGTCACCTTCAAGAGTCGACCCGGCAGTGGACTTGATCGCTGAGAGCTGGGTGGCACCGGCCTGATAGCGCTCGATGAGTTCGTCGGACTGGGCACCGCTCAACTCCCGCCGGGCTCCGAGCTCGGTCAGGCGGTCCCAGTCGGCGCGATGCGCGGCCGTGTAAGCATCGAGATCCATCTGGTTCAATAGTAGACATGAACGAGACCGGGCGTCCCGCCGATCGTGCCGACCGTCACAGTGATCTGATTCGCGACGACGAGCTCGTCACCGGCGAGGCAGTTGCGCTCGACGTACGCCCCGCCAGCGTCATTCTGCGCGCCGCCGGCTCCATCATCGACACGATCGCCTATCTGGCCCTGTACCTGCTCATTATGCTGGCCCTAGTTATGACCATCGCGGGCGATACCGACTCGGCGCTCACCCAGGCCATCTCGATTGCCGCGCTCGTCTTCGCCGTACTGATCGTGCCGGTGCTGGTCGAGACCCTCACTCACGGTCGATCGCTCGGCAAGCTCGCCATCGGTGCCCGCATCGTACGCGACGACGGCGGAGCGATCTCCCTGCGCCACGCATTCATTCGGGCCTTGACCGGGGTGCTGGAGATCATCATGACGCTCGGCGGGCTCGCCGCCATCACAGCTTTGCTCAACGGCCGATCGAAGCGCCTCGGCGACCTCCTGGCTGGCACGTACAGCCAGCACGAGCGCGTCCAGCGCAACAAAGAGATCCCGCGCCCGATGCCCGAAGCATTGCTGCCGTGGTCGCAGACCGTTGATATTGCCAGGCTGCCCGACCAGCTGGCGCGGCGGGTGGCCCAGTACCTTCGGCAGTCACCTCACCTGACCGCCCTGACCCGCGAACGTCTGGCTCAGACCCTCTCGGCGGAGGTCACTCCGTTCGTCTCCCCACTGCCCGATGCTCCGGCTGAGTCCTTCCTCATCGGAGTCGCCGCCGTGCGCCGAGAACGCGAATACACCGCACTCCTCCTCGAGCGCGAGCGCCTGGCGCGCCTGGCCCCGATCTTGACCGGCCTCCCCCACGGCTTCCCCAACCGCTGATGTCGTCATCGCGTGTGGGTCGAGCGATACGCCGCAGGCAGCAGCTGGCATGCCCGGTTTCGTCAAGTCCGACTTCACCCCGACACGTCCCGGAGTGAATTTGACGATGGCGAAGGCTCGGAGTCGTCATAATTCGCGACGTGGCCTGCCCGGTGTCAGACTTGAAACATGGTGCCTTCACTACCAATCCTCGATTTCTCTCAACTCGACGCTGGCGAGGCCGAAGCTGCGGTATTCCGAGCTGAACTCCTGCGCGTCACCCACGAGGTCGGGTTCTTCTACCTGACCGGCCACGGCGTCGACCCGCAGCTGACAAAGGAACTTCTCGCCGTCTCTCGTAAGTTCTTTGACTTGCCGGCCGAGCAGAAACTCAAGCTGGAAAACATCCACAGTCCCCAGTTTCGTGGTTATACCCGCGTCGGTGGGGAGCTCACCGCCAACGCCATCGACTGGCGTGAACAAATCGACATCGGGGTAGACCGCAAGCCCGTGCCCTTCGCCGCTGGAACTCCAGATTATTGGCGCCTTGAGGGCCCGAATCTCTGGCCGGAGTCCCTGCCTGAGCTGAAGACCGTCGCTCTGCGCTGGAATGCAGAGCTGAGCCGCATCGCGCTTCGCCTGCTGCGCGCCTGGGCACTCGCCCTCGGCAGCCCCGAGAACGTCTTCGACGCCGCTTTCGCCGAGAACGCTTTTCTCCTGACCAAGATCGTGCGTTATCCCGGCCAGCCTGTACGTGCGCAGGGTGTGGGCGAGCACCGCGATGGTGGGGTTCTCACGCTGCTGCTCGTCGAACCGCACAAAGACGGTCTGCAAGTCGAACACGACGGCGAGTGGATCGACGCTCCCCCGCTCGAGGGCGCCTTCGTCGTCAACATCGGCGAAATGCTCGAGCTGGCAACGGATGGCTACCTCAAGGCCACCCTGCACCGCGTCTTCTCCCCTGAAGACGGCTCCGACCGCATCTCCGTGCCGTTCTTCTTCAATCCAGCACTCGACACCGTAATGCCGAGGCTGCAGCTCGACGAGGGCCTGTCTCGCGAGGCCCGCGGGCTCTCCGCCGACCCGACCAACAGTCCCATTCTCCAAACCACCTACGGTGACAACGCGCTGCGCTACCGCCTGCGCGCCCACCCCAACGTGGCCGCCGCCCACCACGCCGATCTGATCTAACGCCAGACGACGGATGAGGCAGAGGCCGAAGCATCCGTCCCGACAAGCGCCGGGTTGCGGAGACTCGGTTGGGCCCGTTTGATACGGATGATAGCGGGCTGGTGAGTGTGAAAATCGGTTTCTTCCTCGATACGTGGAATGTATCCCCGCCCGAGAACGTGCGGATGTAGGTGATATCGGCAACCCATCTGCATTTGCTGACAGATCGACTCGACCCGTATTCCTGCTCGTTCACGTCGATGACCGTGTTCATCTGACGGAGGGGCGCTCTCTGAGTGGTGTCGACGATTGGTAGCGATCTTTACGGAGACGGCTGGTTGGCCTGGCGTAAATAGGTTTTCAGAAAGAGGGCCGTTCGCTTGAATGCGTCTGCTGTCTCGTCTGCGGCGTGGCGTGGAAGGTCCGGGTCCAGGGCGAAGCCGTGGCGAACTTTGGGGTACACCACCACCACGGATTGCGTGATGCTGTGGGTCAGGATTTCGCGCATCCGTTGAATGTCACGGGCGGGGGTACTGGCGTCTTTGCCGGCATATATTCCCAGCCAGGGTGCCTTGAGCACGCGTGCGGCATCGATTCCACTGAGGATGCCAGGCCAGCGTGGAGACGCCAAGTTGGCGCCGTAGAAGGTGACTGCGGCATCGATGTGCAGTGTTGCTGCCGCCCACAATGCGAGGGTGCCTCCCATGGAGAAACCTATTATCGCTACTTTCTGTGCTCCCTGGGCGCGAATCCAGGCCTGGGCGCTCTCGATGTCACAGGTGAGCCCTGCCGTCGTGAGGGTGTTGTGGTACCGGCGGGCTTNACGACGGGGTCTTTGATGCGGTGGTAGAGGTGCGGCGCGGCGGTGATGTAACCGCAGTCGGCCAGTCGAACGACGAGATCGGCAACTGGCGCGGAGAGGCCCCACACCTCATGGAGCACGATGATTCCAGCCCGTGCTACGCCGGCCGGCACTGACACTGTCAGTGGGACACCGTTCGCTCCTGCAGTGTTAATCGCGCGCGAATGGTCGGAACGGTTCGGGATCGGTTGCATGCTTTCTCCGTTCGTTCACGGACACCTATGGCCGCGGTGTTATCGGGGATATCCGCGCCTAGCTCGTGTGACCCGGTGAACCGCAACGAGCAAGCCTCCTGCACTGATCAGGTTAGCGACGGCTTCAGCATGGCAACAGGGCGATGGCCAACGTCCAGGGGTTCCCCGTTATTGCGGAACCGAGTGTCGGGCGCACACATCTGATATTCCTGATGCGGGCTGTAGTAGGTGCGGTTCAATGGGAGCATGGCTGAAACCTGTGTGTACACGATCGGGCACTCGACTCATCCCATTGAGGAGTTCGTTGAAATGTTGAATAGACACGGTGTCGAACGACTCATCGACGTGCGCACCGTTCCGGGGTCTCGTCACAACCCGCAATTTGGGGAACACGAACTTATCGCCAGCATGCCGAAGGCAGGTATCGACTATCAGCGACTCGCCGACCTCGGCGGGCTACGGCACACCCCGGTGGCAGAAGCATCTATCAATGGAGCGTGGCGTAACAGGAGCTTTCGCAACTACGCCGACTACATGCAAACGCCCGAGTTCGTTGCCGGTGTCGATGAGTTGATGGCGCTGGCGAGGAAGCAGACCGTAGCGATCATGTGTGCCGAGGCCGTGCCCTGGCGTTGTCATCGATCACTGATCGGAGATGCGTTGCTGGCGCGGGGCCTTCAGGTTGCCGACATCATGAGCCCAACCTCGACCAAGCCGCACACCCTGACCAGCTTTGCCAAGGTCAACGGTGACCGTGTCTGGTACCCACCGGAAGAGTGATCAACGAGGGTGCACGGCAGCACGTCGTGGACGTGTTGACACAACCTACCGCGAGTGAAAGTCTGAATTGTAGGCATAGACGAGCGAAACGAGGACAGTATGGCCGAATTCACAACGGAAACTGATCAACTCACGGGGGTGCGGCATCGCACCATTTCCGTCGATGGGCTAGAGATCTTCTTTCGGGAGGCGGGCCCCGCGGACGCGCCGACGCTCGTTCTGCTGCACGGTTTCCCTGCTGCGTCGCACCAGTACGCGCACTTGATGGATCGGCTCAGCGACCGGGTGCACCTCATTGCACCGGATTACCCGGGGTTCGGTTACAGCAGCGCTCCCACCTCGAGTAGTGACGGCGGGGACTTTGTTTACTCTTTCGATCACGTCGCCGAGGTTATCGAAGCATTTCTGGTCACCCTCGGCATCGACGCGTTCTTCATGTACGTTTTCGACTTCGGCGCTCCTATCGGGTATCGCATCGCGGCGCGACATCCGAATTGGATACAGGGAGTCATTGCACAAAATGGCAACGCCTACGAGTCCGGACTAGGACCGAATATGCAGCCGGTGGTTCAGTACTGGATAAATCAGAAGGAAATGGAGCCTGTCATCCGCGGAGCGCTTACAGCCGAGGCAACGCGCTCCCAACATCTCGAGGGGGCCGCGCATCCGGATTTCGTCGATCCGGACGTCTGGACCTTGGACCAACACTGGCTTGATCAAGCTGGACGAGACCAGATCATGCTGGATTTGCTCTATGACTATCAGTCCAACGTCGCACGGTATCCCGCGTGGCAAGCGTGGATGCGCGAGCACCAGCCCCCCATGCTATTGCCCTGGGGCCGTAACGATCAGTTCTTTTCTGAATCAGGGGCGCGCGCGTATCTTGACGACCTACCGTCTGCTGAACTGCACCTGCTCGACACCGGGCACTTCGTCTTGGACGAACAGCTGGACACCGTCGTGCATCTGATCGATGACTTCATCGGGCGACACACTCCATAGGAGCCACTCGACGCACACGCACCGCAAAAACAGACAGATAGATTGAGGTCGTCAGCTGTTTGTAAACGCTGATCCGAAACGAAACCCATTCGCTTCTTGCTAGTTGACAACCTTCGACGCTTCGGCTGTCGAATACGCGGCAGTTGGCTTCAACGCGTCAGCCTTCGGTCGCGGCATTTTAGTGATGATGGGGACGATCAACGACGTCAGGGCAATAATGCCCATGACGGTGTACCCCAGCGTGTAGTCCTTATCCGCGCCGATGAGAGCAGCGATGATTGGTGAACCGATGATCCCACCGAGGCTCCACCCGATGATCATGAGCCCGTAGATCGCACCAGCGTGTTTGACTCCGAAGAAGTCTCCCGCCGTTGCGGGCATCGTGCCGAACCCGCCGCCGAAGCAGAGATAGACGATGGCGGCGAGGACGAAGAACAGCACAGCGTTGCTGGCGTGGGGAATGACCAGCAAACAGATACCCTGCAGGCCGAGCATCAGACCGAATGTCGTCATCCGACCGGTCTTCCCAGAAACCCATGCCCAAAAAACACGGCCACCTCCATTGAACAGCGCCAACACTCCGACGAGCGCGGCAGCACCGCCGATGCTATAACCGGCGATGTCGATCGCACTCGAGTTGGCCTGGGCGACCAACGCAATGCCGACAGTGACGTTGAGGGTGAGAATTCCCGCCAGAAAATACCACTGCGGTGTCCGTAGTGCCTCTTTTTCGGTGAACTGCTTGTAGCTGTCGTGCGCCCTACCTGTGGAGGCAGGCACCCAACCTGGAACCGCGTATCCGGCAGGCGGGTTACGGAAGAATGCCGCGCCTATCAGCGCGAGCACAAGGTAACCGATGCCAAGAGGCAAAAAAGCCCGGCTCGGTTCCGTCGGAGTCATAGCGATCAACCACTGGGCGATGGGTGCGGTCAGGACCGCTCCAAATCCGAAGCCGGCTACGGCAAGTCCGGTGATGAGACCGCGTTTGTCTGGGAACCACTTCTGCAACATTGCAATCGGTACGATGTACGCCAAGCCGAGGCCGAATCCGCTGATGACTCCGTAGCCGAGGATCAGGAGCCACAGCTGGGTGTTGTCATGCGAGAGCGCGAACGAGGCGAGGATGCATCCGAAGGCATAGATGGTGCCTCCGGCCAGGGCCACCGGCCGCGGCCCCTTCTTATCCTGGATCCTCCCACCGATGTAGCTGCCGATGAAAATCATGCCGATTGTCACGGTGAATGGCAAAGATGCTTCCGGATTGGTGAGTCCCATGGCATCCGGGCTCTGCAATGCTGAACTGAACACACTCCACGCGTAGACAGCGCCAATCGAGAACTGCAGCAAAAGCGCTGCAATCACGATCCCCCATCGCCCCGCCGTCGGTTTTTTGGTCGTTCCACCGGTCACAGTGGCTGATGAATACATAGTTCTACCCTTCTAATGGTTATGGGTAAGTCCCCCTTTAAAACATTCATGGCGCGCGGCCCATCGCTAATCCCACTCTGGGATCCCGCAGAGGAGTTTGTCAAAAATAAAGCCTAAGAGGGGTTTGTCAAAAATGAAATCGGAAACACCCGCGATCGATTGTTATCTCATCGTCACTCACTTTGTGTACAGACTAAGTGCGCCCCTGTCAACACTGGCCTAACTGCAGGCACCACAAGAATTCGTGGCATGCGAATTGGGCTTGAGGCGCGGATTTCACTGCGGGACGCCAGCGGCCAGCGTGACATTTCAGGTCGCTATTCGCGTTCAGCCGCTCTCAGGCGTCCTTTTTCACGAATAGCGAAACATCACTCTCAGCAGGCGTTTTGTCGTCCCGTCGTTACCCACTCAGCTATTTAGTCCTATCAGCTAAGTGAGCGCTACGCAAATACCAGCTCCCGATCTGGAAGGAGCGGAGAACGATTTCGACTCTATCTACATCTGATAACGCGTCCGAATTTCCTCCGCCACAGTGGGTTTTGGTCGCGCCCAGCGGGTGTCGATCCCGGTTCAGTCCGACCCAGATCCAGACATCGCATATCAACAGAAGCGTACGCCCCCACTGATAACCGCATTTAGACTCCTATGCGAACTCTGTGATGCGGATGGCTTTTGTGAAAAACAGATGCCTGAAAATAATGCATGTCCACCGCGTTGAAAATATTTTTTACGGGGTTTTATTGTCGCGACGATTCATTTTTAGGAGCAGGATGGACATATGAAACGTGCAGCACCGGTAAATGACATCAACGAAAGCAATCTCGTCGTTAAGAAGCCAAGAACTCACGCAGCGGGCCTCGAAGCCGTCGTGGTGGCCCTTGACCGTGGAATTGCTCAGGCTGGACTGTCCCGCACAGCCCGCTCATTGCTTCGCCTGAATCAGCGTGACGGCACCGACTGCCCCGGATGCGCCTGGCCCGAATCCCAAGGGCACCGAAAAACAGCTGAGTTCTGCGAAAACGGCGCCAAGGCCGTGGCCGAGGAGAGCACCACCCGCACGGTAAGTCCGTCTTGGTGGGCGCAGCATTCCGTCGAGGAGCTCGCAACCAAGACCGAATACTGGCTGGGCAATCAGGGCCGTATCACCCACCCTGTGGTCATCCGTCCCGGTGACACGCACTACTCGCAAATCAGCTGGGACGATGCCTTCGAGCTCGTTGGGCAGAAGATTCGCGAGAGCACTCCGAAGCGCACCGTCTTCTACACCTCGGGTCGAACGGCCAATGAATCGGCGTTCATGTACCAGCTTTTTGCGCGGTCCATCGGCACCAACAACCTGCCGGACTGTTCAAATATGTGCCACGAATCTTCGGGGTCGGCGCTGAACCCAACGATCGGCATCGGCAAGGGCACGGTCTCGCTTGACGATATCCATCAGGCCGAGCTCATCTTCGTCGTCGGCCAGAACCCCGGCACAAACCATCCCCGAATGCTGTCCGCCCTGGCCGCCTGCAAGGATAATGGTGGAAAAATCGTCGCCATCAACCCGCTGCCCGAGGCGGGACTGTTCAACTTCAAGGACCCGCAGACCCCCTCCGGACTGATCGGAAGCGGTACCAACCTCGCCGACGAATTTCTGCAGATCAAGGTCGGCGCCGACCTGGTCCTGTTTCAGGCACTCGGTCACCTCCTACTCGAAGAGGAAGAGCGCGTGCCAGGTTCCGTCGTGGATCACTCCTTCATCGCTGAGAACACCGATGGGATAAACGCCTATCGGGCCGCCCGCAAAACCATCGACTGGGAGGTGACCGAAGCCGCTACCGGCCTGTCACGCACACAAATCGCCACGGTTGCTCAGATGATGGTCAACTCCAAAGCCACCATCATCTGCTGGGCCCTCGGACTCACGCAGCAGCCGCACTCCGTAAACACGCTCAAGGAGATCATCAATCTGCTCCTGCTGCAGGGAAACTTCGGCAAGCCCGGCGCGGGGGCGTGTCCGGTGCGGGGACACTCCAACGTACAGGGCGATCGCACTATGGGCGTCTGGGAAAAGCCGCAGGAGCCAATGCTCGCGGCCCTGGACAAGGAATTCTCGATTGAATCCCCGCGCGAACATGGCCTCGACTCAGTCGACACCGTGGACGCGTTCGAGAACAACAATGTTGACGTCTTCATTTCCATGGGTGGTAACTTCGCGCTGGCATGCTCGGACACCGATCTACTCGAGGCAGCGATGCAGCGGGTAGGCCTGACAGTGAGCGTGTCGACCAAACCCAACCGGTCGCACGTCCGCCACGGACTGACCTCGTTGATTCTGCCCACCCTCGGCCGCACGGATACCGATGACAAACATCCGGGTGGCCGTCAGGTGCTCAGTGTCGAAGATTCCATGTCCGTTGTGCGCACCACCCAGGGACGCCTGAAACCGGTTTCAGACCACATGCTGGCCGAACCCGTGATCATCGCCCGCATGGCTAACGCCACCCTCGGCGCCGACCACGTCATCGATTGGAAGGCGATGGCTGACGACTATGACGTCATCCGTGACCACATCTCGCGGGTTCTCCCAGGTTTTACTGACTTCAACGCCCGACTCAAGACGAAGAACGGCTTCGTGTTGCCGAACCCGCCACGAGATACCCGCAGCTTCAAGACCGACATCGGTCTTGCCCGCTTCACAGTGAGCCCGCTGGAATACCTCACCCCGCCGGCCGGCCACCTCATCTTGCAGACCATGCGCAGCCACGACCAGTACAACACCACGTTCTACGGTCTTGACGACCGCTACCGCGGCATCTCCAACGGTCGCCGGGTGATTCTGATCAATGCCGAAGATGCGATAGAAATGGGTTTCTCTGATCGTGCCGCGGTCGATGTGATCAGTACCTTCCAGGGTGCCGAACGCCGCGCGGACGACTTTCGTCTCGTGTTCTATCCGACTCCACGCGGTTGTGTGGCGGCGTACTTCCCGGAGGCGAACGCGTTGATGCACCGCGAGCTCGTAGCGAGAGAATCGAACACCCCCGGCTACAAGGCCATGGCGGTGCGGTTTGTGGCACGTGCCGAGTAATCTGCCCTGCTGAGCCCACCGACTGAACCCGGCCCTTCCAACCAATGGGATGGGAGGCCGGGTTCGGTTCAAGCGCTGGCCGGCGCGGCAACGATGCCTCCCGCTCCACGAACCATCGTGAGTAGTACTGCGACCCACGCGAAAACTCTACGCGCCACGATGCCCACTCATGAATGCCTTAATGCATGCGAAAACGCTGGCGCGATCGGCGATACTACGTGCCTCCTTTGTCACGATGAAAGCACCAGCAAAGCTCCCCGCGAAGCGCATGGCACTGGTCAGCTTCAACTTCGGGGACTACCGTGGCTTCAATACGCGCTGATGAACGTCTTGGCACGATCGCTCGCTCCTTGACGCGTTTACACGCAATGCTCGTGGCGAATCCGATGAAAAGAAGGAAAAAATGACCGACGACAGCGGCACCCAAGACGAACCGGTTCAGGACCAACATTTCCAACCGGATGACGCCAAAGCTGCAGGGATCCTGATGCAACAAGAAGCTGATCTGGCCGGTCATGACGAGGAGCACGTTCTCACCGCTCTACGTCAGCGCTTTACGGACATCGGGGTACACATCGACGAGGACACGCTCCAGGCTCATGCACATCGCATCGCGGGCCTCCGACCGAATGATTTCTCAAAAAAGTAAACCCCTGCCCGAAGACGTGAACAGCGTCATCTTCAACCTCGCGCCTTCCCCCTCCCGCCAGCGTCGGCGGGGAAAGTGCCCCGCCACAAACGGACGCTTGCGTAACGCAACATGAGATTGGACTGCACCAACCGTGACGCAACAAATTCGTTCATGTTGTGGGCGGGGTGGCGGGATATTCGCGGGGTGTCGAGTTTTCGGGTGGTTTTGGGGGTTTCCGCACGTTCTTCGCGGAAGCCCCCAAAACCACCCGAATGTTTGAGCTGAGGAGCGAGTATCCCGCCACCCCGCCCTGCCCTGCCCTGCCCTGCCCTATCCTGCGCTGCCCTGCCCTGCCCTGCCCGGCGCTGCCCGGGGCTAGGAGGGGCTTTCGTGAAGCGTGTGTTAACGCATAACAACCACCCGGGGTGGCTGTTAACGCAGAAAAGCCATCCCGTGAGGGATGGCTTTTCTGGTGTTTCTAAGTTAAGTCCGGCGGTGTCCTACTCTCCCA
>NZ_PJJW01000022.1:0-20291 GCF_002929675.1 Cryobacterium sp. M15 | reverse complement strand
ATCCAATTCCACGAGGGGGAAGAACTTCGAACGGAAATTTCGGCCAAATTCCGCCTTGACGGCGTGGTCGAAGAGATGGAAACGGCGGGGTTCTCCGTGGCCGGGCAGTGGACGGATCCGCAAAATCGTTTCGCCCTGACCCTGGCCGCAGCGATCTAAACCGGCCCGGGGACTGGCCCAAGCCAACATGTCAGAACGATCACCGAAGAAAGCCAACAAGTCGCTGGATCTCAGCCTCCGTGTTGTAGTAGTGCACCGAGGCCCGCACCACCATATCCCCCTTAATCGTGTCCACTGTGGGGACGCGGTCGACCTGAGCGGAGAATAAGGGTGCTACCGAGACATTGATCCGGTGATCTGCCAAGTTGGCCTTGATATTCGTGGCGTTGTTTCCTTTCACCGAAAAGGTTACGGTGCCGCACCTGATGATCCCGCGGTCGTGGACAGTGACCGAGGGCACCGCCGCCAGACCAAACCGCAGCTGACCCGCGAGACCGACGACACGCTCTTGTACAGCCTCCAGGCCCAAGGACAGGGCGTGATCGGCGGCCCGTCCGACGCCAGTGGGGACTGCGGAATGCCCGTCTAGCATGACGGGCTCCAGCTCTCCTAAGACCGCGCTGCGCACATAAACGAACGCCGTACCGCGCGGTCCGCGCAAAAACTTTCGCCCTGTTCCTACCAGCACGTCGCAGCCTAGTTCGAAGCCATCAAAGCCTCGCGTTTGGGCCTTCTTGTTGCGTGAGTTTCAGCGGGTTGCACCGGTGTGTGAGGTACGTGCCGTTCCACGTGCATGGACGATCTACCCAGCCACGACTTATACCTCTAGGGGTACGGTGGAGATACGGATCAGTGAACGGAAGGAACTCAACTCAGATGATGTGGGGTAACGGAAGTATGGGATGGTCCTGGGGTTTCGGCCTGCTAGCTATTGCAGGCGTTGCCGTGCTCATTTATGTCATTGTTCGTTTACTGTCAAACAAATCCGGCAGCGATGACACGCGAACCGCTCCGAGGCAAGCTGATTCGATCAGTGCCAGGCAGATTCTTGAGGAGCGTTTTGCTCGGGGGGAGATCACTGCGGAGCAGTTGCGTGATCAGCTACGGGTACTCGAGGAGGGCCGGTAGTGCCCGACCTTAGTCGCCGTAGCGCCCTGATCCTCGGCGGGGTGGGGATTGCGGGCACAGCTGTAGGCGGAACGGGTTTCTTCGTCAATCAACAGATCCCATCAACCACGTCACCGGCAATACCATCCGGGAGCGACCTTATAGAGCCCCCGGAGCTACGGAGCGTCAGCGGCACTCTCACCGTTGACCTCGAGTCCTCACCCCAACAGGTGACCATCGCTGGTCGTGATGTGCGTGCGCTGAGTTACAACGGTGGCGTGCCCGGCCCCACACTGCGCGTTCGAGCGGGAGATACCCTTAGCGTGAGCCTTCGCAATGGTCTGGCTGACCCGAGCAACCTGCACGTGCACGGACTCCACGTTTCGCCCGAGAACAATAGCGACAACATGTTCGTCACCGTCGCAGCCGGTGACTCTTTCGATTACCAGTACGAGCTGCCCGCCAATCATCCGCCGGGCGTGTACTGGTATCACCCGCACCACCACGGTTTCGTGGCCGATCAGGTATTCGGTGGGCTCTACGGCGCCATCATCGTCGAAGACCCCGACCCCATCCCCGCCAGCCGGGAACGCGTCCTCGTCATCTCCGACCTCACCCTCGACTCCACGGGAACAATTCCAGCGGCCACAGCGATGGAGAAAATGTCCGGACGCGAGGGAGACTTCGTACTGGTCAATGGGCAACTCACCCCCAGGATGACTGCCCGCCCTGGCGAACGGGAACGATGGCGCATCATCAATGCCTGCCTGTCCCGCTACCTGCGGCTGCGCCTCGACGGGCAGCAGATGTCCTTCCTCGGAATCGACTCCGGACGTTTCGAAGCCGCGCACGAAGTCTCCGAGGTCGTGCTGGCCCCTGGGAACCGGGCCGACCTTCTCGTCACCGGCACAGCCGGCATCTCCGCACTGCGTGCCCACACCTACGATCGAGGTATATCCGGCGGAATGATGGTGGGAAGCGGAAGCTCCACTGCGGCCGCCGACATCGCGCTGGCCACATTTCACGTAGCCGGTGACGACGTCGCCACAGTCGCCGCTATACCCGGCCAACCCGTTCCACGTGACCTACGCACGGCTACCGTAACCGCCCGACGCGAGTTAATCTTCGCGATGGGAATGGGCGGCGGAATGGGCGGGGACACGGGCGACGGAATGGGTGGCGGCATGGGTGACGGCATGGGTGGCGGCATGATGTCAGCCACGATCAACGGCCAGGTATTCGATGCCACCCGGGTCGACACGACCGTGCAATTCGACAGCGTGGAGGACTGGTTGCTGACAAATACCAGCCAGCTCGATCACCCCATGCACCTGCACGTGTGGCCGATGCAGATCATCGAACAGTCAGGCCAACCCGTCAAAACCATCATGTGGCAGGACGTCGTAAACATCCCGGCACGCAGCACCGTGCGCGTGCGTATCGCGTTCGACGACTTCAGCGGACGTACCGTGTACCACTGTCACATCCTCGACCACGAAGACAGCGGAATGATGGGAGTCATCACCGCAAACTGACACCGGTCGCAACCATCAATTCAAGAAAATGAATTAGGAGAAACCAATGAACTACGCACACACCATCACCGTCTCACTGCCCTACGAAGAAGCCGTCACCCGAGTGCGGGAAGAACTCGCCAACCAGGGATTCGGCGTCCTGACCGAAATCGACGTCAACGCGACCTTCGAAACGAAACTCGGCGTGGAAAGCGCACAATCACTTGGCGACTACCTGATCTTGGGCGCCTGCAACCCAGCCCTCGCCGAACAAGCACTCACCGCAGAGCCCGACATGGGCTTGCTGCTTCCGTGTAACGTCGTCATCCGACGCAGCCCATCAGCGAATACCACCACGGTGCAAGCCATCAACCCACAAACTATGGTCCAATTGAGCAATTCGCCAGGGATACAGAACGTTGCTGATCAAGCCGATGAACGTCTTCTCGCAGCGCTAGCCGCCCTCCAAGAAGAAAACAACAGCAAATAACACGCGATCCGCTCTCTTAAGGCACGGTCAGGACTTTGTCGCTGAATCTGTGAACCGCAACACTCAGCCGCGCTGTTCTCATGGGTTTACCTGGCACGAGAGTCATCAAGAACCCACGCGTGCCCGACGCGTTCTTCCTGGTCTGTGACGGGCTGAAAAAACTGCCCGTAACCTGCTCGCTGATCCCGTGGAACCCGTCGGTCAGGACAGACATCCACAACTCGGCGCCCTCACTGCCCGTGCCGGCCCACAGTCGAAGTCCGTCTCTATCCCCGACTAGGGTGGCTTATGAATTAGTCGAATATCCGACGCTAGGGTTTGTGGCGTTCGGCGTGTGACGTTCGGTAACGATCGTTCGCAAGACACTTCGGGACAGGTCCAGTAGGTGTCGGAAACACGGAGCGGATTTTGTAATGCTTGCCGTGTACTCGTCTATGTAACGTGCTACCGGGTTGATGATACGTTTTTGGTATGCGAATTGGATATGGCCGGGTCTCCACCCGCGACCAGCACCCCGAAGCCCAACACGACGCCCTGACCGAGGCCGGCTGTGAGCAGATCTACCTCGACACCGCCTCGGGAAAACTCTCCCGCAGACCCGAACTCGACAGAGCTTTGCTCTCGGCCAACCGGCCCGGCGATCAGCTCGTCGTGACCAAACTCGACCGGCTCGGCCGATCGTTGGAAAACCTCAACGAATTATAATACACCCTCCAAGCGCGCGGCGTTGACTTGGTAGTTCTGGACCAGGGCATCGACACGTCCACCATCACCGGGCGGATGTTCTTCCAGATCCTGGGCTCCATTGCCCAGTTTGAGTACGCCCTTATGTCCGAACGCACCCGCGACGGACTCGCCGCGGCCCGCGCACGAGGACGGACCGGCGGACAGAAACCAAAACTCGGACCCCGCCAAGTCAGACTGGCCCGCGACATGTATGAAGAGAAAGACGCCGAAGGCAAACGAGCTCACACCGTCGCTCACATCGCCGAAGAATTCGGCGTCACCCGCCCCACGATCTACCGACACCTAACCAAACCCTGAGATGGAGCCATCCACTTCTTTCGGGCACCATCGTGTTCATGATGCTCGAGTGATCGGACTCCCACGAGTCGGTGGCCCGCCGGATGAGCACGCCCCGAGCCTTCTTGAGCAGGTTTGAGTCCCGCACCGCGAACAGCGTGCGCGCGGTGGTGGTGCAGGAAGCGAACCGTGTGGCGTCCCGATCCAACGCCGACTCGTAGCTGGCGTGCGCCACGAAGGAATGCCCGGTGAACGCGTGCTTCTCGCCCCTTGGAAGACGACTTTGACCCCCGCCTTCCCGGTAGTGGTCGAGGTTCGCCGCGCCGATTCCCACTGGGTTGCAGTCCACGATGACGTCCACACCATGGAGCAGGCCGTGCATTTCTCAAGCGACGCACTCCGGCCGCCGCCATCTTCGAGGTTTTCTCCTCCACCGAGGCGTAGACGGGATGCCGAGCGTCACCGCGGTCTTGATTCGATAGTCGGACACGACGTCACTGATCATGACGAGTTCGATATTGGATTGCATACGCACAGCATCTGCGACGCGCTTTCCTATGACACCGTATGCGTTGACGGCGACGCGCACAGTTCTAGGCATATTGAATTCTTCCCAGGGGGACGATGCTTCTCGCACAACCGCATATGAGCGCCGTCCGAGAAAAAACAGGAAAACGCCTTCTCGGCTATCCTTTTGAAGCAACGGCGCGTTGAATGAATTCATGACATCCACCGTCGCAGATCAACTCGTTGGCCAACTCCTACAGGCCGGAGTGCGCCGCATCTACGGGATCGTCGGCGACAGCCTGAATCCGATCGTGGATGCGGTGCGGCGAACCGGCGGGTCGGCCAAGGGCGGCATCGACTGGGTGCACGTGCGCAACGAGGAGGCCGCCGCTTTCGCGGCTGGTGCGGAGGCGCAACTCACCGGAGAGATCGCTGTCTGCGCTGGAAGCTGCGGGCCGGGCAATCTGCACCTGATCAACGGTCTCTATGACGCCCACCGTAGTGGCGCCCCTGTTCTTGCGATAGCCAGCCATATCCCGAGTTTCGAGATCGGCAGCGAATACTTCCAGGAGACCCACCCCGACCGCCTCTTCGTTGGCTGTTCCAATTACTGCGAACTGATCTCCACCGCGGCGCAAGCTCCGCGGGTGGTCAACTCCGCGCTTCGGCATGCGATCAGCCTCGGGGGTGTCGCGGTGATCAGTCTCCCGGGCGACATCGCCGAACAAGGCGCCGTCGGCGTAGCGCCAGATCTGGCTCGTCCGGGTCGGCCCGCGCTGGTACCTGCCGACGCCGACGTGGTGGCTCTCGCTGATGCCATCAACGAGTCAGAGCGGATAGCGATCTTCGCCGGAGTTGGGGTGGCCGGCGTCCACGATGAGGTCGTGGCGTTCGCTGACCTGCTGGCCGCTCCGGTCGGGCATACCCTACGTGGCAAGGAGTGGATCCAGTACGACAACCCCTTCGACGTGGGCATGACCGGCATGCTTGGCTACGGCGCTGCGCACGCCGGCATCCACGACGCCGACCTCCTCATTCTCCTCGGCACCGACTTCCCCTACGACCAGTTCTTACCGGACGGTACAGCTGAACGGATCGCCCAGGTGGACGCCAGAGCAGAACACCTGGGCCGTCGCGCAAACGTGCACCTCCCGGTGCACGGCGACGTGGCATCCACCATCGCGGCCGTGACTCCTCTTGTCGCGCCGCGCAACGACCGGCGATTCCTCGACAAGACCCTGAAGCGCCACGATCGGCTGCTGAACAGCGTGGTCGGCGCCTATGCGAAGAACGTGGACACGAAGATACCGATCCATCCGGAGTTCGCAGCATCCCTGCTCGATGACCTCGCGGTGGAAGACGCCATTTTTGCCGCAGACACCGGCATGTGCAACGTCTGGCAGGCCCGCTACATCAACCCGAACGGCTCGCGGCGGCTGATCGGCTCCTTCCTACATGGGTCGATGGCCAACGCCTTACCCCAGGCCATCGGCGCCCAGTTCAGCCACCCCGGCCGGCAGGTGATCGCAATGTGCGGCGACGGAGGACTGTCGATGCAGATGGGCGAACTGATCACCGTTGCCGCCAACGCGCTGCCAGTGAAGATCATCGTCTTCAACAACTCCACTCTCGGCATGGTCAAAGTCGAGATGCTCGTCGACGGTTTCCCCGATTTCGGCGTCGATATGCCCTCCGTCGACTACGCGGCCGTGGCCAACGCTCTCGGGATCTTCGGCCAACGCGTAGAGAAGCCCACCAAGATCCGTTCCGCCCTCGAAGCCGCTCTCGCGCATGACGGGCCGGCACTCGTCGACCTGGTCACCGATCCAATGGCGCTCTCGCTTCCGCCAACGATCACCGGGGAGATGGTTCGCGGTTTCGCGCTGGCTGTATCGAAGGTGGTCATGAATGGAGGAACGGGCGAGGCGGTGAAGCTCACCAAGAGCAATCTGCGACTACTGCCTGGCCGCCGTTAGATCGGCCGGTCGACCCAGCCGGAGTCGCGAACGCGCTCCTCGAGGCCATGCACGGAGCCGGACCGATCCTGGACACGATCACGGCAGATTGGCGTGACGTCCGGTGAGTGTCTACCTAGACTCCTCAATGCTAGAAGACTGCTGATTAATGCATATATTCCTGAATAAGAATGTGATTTGATTGAGTATTTTAATTGGCAAAAGAGCCAATTCGCTAGTTATTCAGCACGCTTATAGCGCGGCCCTACCTCGTACATGAGGCTAGACATGCGGAGACGCTGGCGCTCCTGCGCGTCGGAGAACATGCTCTCATCACCGGCTCGTTGATGCGCATTGAAGTGACAGTCGTGCTCATCCGGTCGGCTCGAGCGAGGGACGAGCCGCGGAGCATCTTCTTCGATCACTCAATGTAGACCTCAGGCCGATCGACGCCACCATCACAGTCGTCGATGCACGACAGGCGTTGATCGAAGCCCGAGTATTGGACATCATGCCGTCATCCGGTACGCGCGCCATGGACGCCAGGCACCTCGCTTGTGCGGACCGTGCCGCCGAGGAGTTCGCCGAACCCAGTTGAGAAACACGGTTTCGCCACGCGCGATACCGAGCAAGCAGCGGTCGCGCGCGAACTGGGCTTCACAACGGTCCAACAGCCTGTACTCTCCAGTGGGCGCTCAACTCGCGGCTGACAATCAGCCAGTGGATTATCGAGTTGGTGAACTTCGCCAGCTATCTGGTCAACATCGGCAACGCGAAAACTCTCGTGATTCACCCGGCATCGACGACCCACGCACAACTCAGCGAACAACAACTGCTCGAAATCGACGTGTTGCCGTAGTCGTGCGAATCAGCCGTGAATGAACTCAGCCACGACGCCCACGAGCGGGTCGCCCAGCCAATTGCTGTCAAGAACGCGCCGCCGTACTGGTTGACGGGTCGACGTCTAGTCGCGGTCGATGGACCTGCCTGACACGCCTGACACGCCTCCGCTCATGTCAGGTGGACAACGCAGGCTTGCGTGCAGCGAATCGCAGCACTCGACCGCCGAAGGAGTACCTCAGCCCGATAACATCGAGTCCGACGTGTCCGAGGACAGGTTCGAAGGCCCCGCGTTCGATGAGCCGATGCGGGGAGCGATCGGCGAGATGCACCCACGAAGCTGCTCGAGAGGCAGTGAGGTCATAACCGATGAAAATGCCGCCGGGCCGGAGCACACGCGCGACCTCTGCGATTGCCTTCTCCCAGTCAACAACGTGGTGCAGCATCAGGAAACTTACAACGAAATCAAAAGTTTCGTCATCGAAGGGAAGCTGTGTGGCGTCGGCTTGACGCGCCGCCACGTGCGAATACTTTGCAAGACGTTTCCGTGCGGCGCCAACCATCACGGGGTCGTAGTCGGTCGTCGTCAGGCGCAGCGACGGATTTGCCCGCGCCAACTCGTCGGCCGTCGCGCCACTACCCCCTCCGATCTCAAGAACGTCACCGGCCAGCAAAATACCCTGTCTCGCCCACGAGACGACCCGACGCGCCGCAAGACGCCATGGTGCACTGCGGCAGAACGCACCTTCGAGCGCAGACATTGTCGGCATGACCACCAGCCTCCCTGACGCACACTATTGCACCTTTACGTCTTCGTCGAAGTTATCAAATGCCTTCATGACTCCCAACCGCGGCTCACTCCAAAAGCTGCGATCTACTCGGCCAAAGACGAAACCCAGCGATAGCACAGCCGCTCCGGATTTCTCGGAGATAGGGCCGCCGATCACCCTAGGCAAAGCGGTGGATTGGGGCTTATTCAACACGACCTAGGCCGGTGGTTCCGACAGCAGCGTGCGTCCGGATGTAACCCATGCGTCCATACCGCTGTCGAGTTCGACGACGTCCTTGTAGCCGAGTTCGGCGAGGGTAGTAGCGGCGACGGTGCTCATCCGTCCCGTGCGGCAATAAATGGCGAGCGGAGTCTCCGTGTCGTTTGGCAGAGTCGCGTCAGTGCCGACTCGGTCATAGGGGGTCATTCGGTCGGAGTCGGCGATCGCTCCTTCGAATGGCACGTGCACGTTGATCATCACCTTGGCTGGCTCCGCCATCGCTTCGGTGAACCGGTCAGAATCGAGCAACTCGCTCGCGATACCGGAAGCCAATGGAGAGAAATCCGGCGTCCGGTCCGAAGCCGGCCCGCCGCCACCAGTCGATATGCACCCGGACAACAGAAACGTCCCCATGACAATGGCAACAGCCCCGGAAGCGATTCGGTGGTATCTCACGCACGAACGTTATCTCTGGCTTCTCTCGTATTGTCTGGGCTCGGACGTAGGTATTGTGAGCGATGCTTTCCCCTGTACACCAACGCGGGGTACAGACACTATGAATCCGAAGACTGGCTTTGCCCCGGTAACGCCGCTATTACCGGAAGCCCTGAAGGAACGGAGAAAGCATGCAACCAATCCCGCCCCGTTCCAACCATTCGCACGCGAAAAAAACGGCAGGGGCTAGCGATGTCCCACTGACAGTGTCAGTGCCGGCGGGCGTAGCACGGGCTGGAATCATCGTGCTCCATGAGGTGTGGGGCCTCTCCGCGCCAGTTGCCGATCTCGTCGTTCGACTGGCCGACTGCGGTTACATCACCGCCGCGCCGCACCTCTACCACCGCATCAAAGACCCCGTCGTTACCGATGGAAAATTCGCGCGAGCCCGTCGATACCACAACACCCTCACGACGGCAGGGCTCACCTGTGACATCGAGAGCGCCCAAGCCTGGATTCGCGCCCAGGGAGCACAGAAAGTAGCGATAATAGGTTTCTCCATGGGAGGCACCCTCGCATTGTAAGCGGCAGCAACACTGCACATCGATGCCGCAGTCACCTTCTACGGCACCAGCTTAGCTTCACCACGCTGGCCTGGCATTCCCAGGCGCAGCGTCAAAGCAGTGCAAAAAAATTGTTACCGAACGCCACACGACCTCGCGCCGGATACTCGACGAATTCACAAACCAGCCCACTGATCACCCCAGCAGAATAAGTGGACTACCCCGCGACGAAACTCCCGCTGGCCTCATTTGCCTTGACAATTCCCGCGAAGATGATTGGCTCGTATTACGTGACAATTTCCGGAACAGTAGTCCTACCGTGAAAGAAGGAGGTGGCTCGTGAGCCACTACGCCGTTATCAACCCCGCCACAGGCGAGACCATCAAGACGTACCCGCAGATTTCGGATGATGAACTCGAGCAGGTCATCGCATCGGCTGATCAGGCACACCGAGGCTGGTCACGCAACTCTTCAACCGACAGGGCCGCACTCTTGCGCAGGGTTGGCGATTTGCATGAGGAGCGCCGCGACGAGCTGGCGGCCATCATCGTGCGCGAGATGGGAAAGCCCGTCGACCAAGCGCTCGGCGAGATCGACTACTCCGCCGACATCTACCGGTACTACGCCGACAACGCGCAGGAGTTTTTGAAGGACGAACCAATCACCCTTCTCAGCGGCGAGGGTTCCGCCTTCGTGCGCTCCAACTCTTTCGGTGTGCTGATTGGGGTCATGCCATGGAACTTCCCTTACTACCAGGTTGCGCGCTTCGCCGCACCGAACCTCATGAACGGCAACACGATCATCCTCAAGCATGCGTCGCAGTGCCCGGAGTCGTCCGCCGCGATCGAGCAAATCTTCCACGACGCGGGTTTCCCGGCTGGCACCTATACCAATGTGTACGCGGACAGCGAGCAGGTCGCCGCGATCATCGCCGACCCGCGGGTACAGGGCGTCTCCCTCACCGGTTCGGAGGGCGCCGGCGCGGCCGTCGCCGAAGTGGCCGGTCGCCACCTGAAGAAAGTCGTCCTGGAACTGGGTGGGTCAGACCCGTTCATCCTGCTCAGCACCGACGACATGGATGCCACGGTGGCTACCGCCGTCGAAGGTCGCCTCCGCCGCAATAGCGGGCAGGCTTGCGACGCGGCTAAGCGATTCATCGTGATCGATGAGCTTTATAATGAGTTCACGGAGAAGTTCACCGCCGCCATCTTGGCGAGCTCTCCCAGCGACCCGACCGTCGAGGGTGCAGACTACGGCCCGCTTTCTTCCCTCGGCGCGGCCGAGCAGCTTCAGGAACAGGTAGAGCGCGCCGTCGCACAGGGAGCGACCCTGGCAGCAACCGGCAAACGCTCTGGCGCCTTCTACCCGTCTGCCGTGCTCACCGATATCACGCCAGACAACGACGCATACCACGAGGAGCTCTTCGGCCCCGTAGCATCCGTCTACCGAGCAGCCTCAGAAGATGACGCCGTCACCCTTGCGAACGCCACTCCGTTCGGGCTCGGCTCCTACCTGTTTACGACCGATCCCGAGCAGGCCCTGCGGGTCGCCGACCGCATCGAAGCCGGCATGGTCTACGTCAACCTCGTCGGCGCAGACAGCGCAGAGCTGCCGTTCGGTGGGGTGAAAAGAAGCGGCTTCGGGCGCGAACTCGGACACTTCGGTGCCAGCGAGTTCGTGAACAAGAAACTCATCCGCATCGGCTAACCCATCGCAGACCTCCGCGGCCGACGCGGAGACTGCCGTTCAGTCACCGGTGCTGCGGCGTGTGAACATCGCGCGTGTAGCCTCGCGGATGTCCTAACGCTCTCGCAGCGCCTGGCGCAGGTCGTACTCGCGCTGTTCTTTAGCAACCGCGAGTTGAACAAGTTAGACCCACAATGTGACCGAACGAGTTTGGGCGGCTACATTCCGTTGATGGCCTTGACTCGATTGACCAAGTCGCGCCAGGGTCCGTTCACTTCGGGTTCGACGAACTCTTGCTCGTGCGGGGCGTACCGAATCCGGTACGTGAATCGATCGGGGGCAACGACGCTGTCGGTAACGTCGTCCCACGGCAACGAATTGAGAAAATCTACTCAGGTGCCCGAGTCGGGCTGCTTTGGACCTGCATTTCCCGGGTGAGGCGGATTCCCGGCATGCCTTCGCTGCGTGAGACGATCACGTTCATACCGAAATGTTACTCCGGTGGGTGTGTGACGAACGGCCCACGCGGCGGTTCCAGCATCGGCGGTGCCAGTGGTGCCACCGGCTCGACCACCGGGGCCGGCTAGGCCGGCGGTAGTGACGTGTCAGGCGCGCTCGGCGTGCTGGTCGTACTTAGCAGCGGTGCGGGGCTGGAAGCCACCACCCCGACCGTAGCCCAAGCTTGCAAAACTGCGTTGTGGGCGGGGGAACCATTTCCATACAGGTAGGCAGCAGTGTCGGCCGTTGCCGCAGCGAAGGCGGCGAAGTCGCTCTGAGGGTTCAGCGCGGTGCCGGTCAACGTGTCGTACCAGATGCGACCCGGCGTCTCCCATGCGTTGCCGCCAACGGCATCGGCGATCAGATAGAACGCCCGGTTGGGAATGCCCGAGTTCAGGTGTACCCCGCCGTTGTCGTCGTCTGTTTCGACGTAGCCGGCCATGCTGTTGGGCTGTGGATCCTTCCCGAGCACGTCGTCGTTGTAGGCCGTGCCTGGCGCTTTCATCGAGCGTAAAGCGGTGCCCTCGACCTGTTCGGTGAAGATGCCTTCGCCGATCAGCCAACTGGCCTCGCTCGTAGACTGCCCCTTCGCGTTTTGTTCGATGAGCGCCCCGAACACATCAGAGATGGACTCGTTGAGCGCTCCCGACTGGCCGTGGTAATTGAAGTTCGCCGTGAACTGGATAACGCCGTGCGTGAGTTCGTGCCCGATCACACTCGGCGAAATTGTGAACCGGTTGAAAATCTCGCCGTCACCGTCGCCGAACACCATACGTTCGCCGTCCCAGAATGCGTTGTCATATTTCTGACCGTAGTGCACAGTTGCGTCCATCGGCAGGCCGCTGTTATCAATGCTGTCGCGCCCAAAATAGTTCCAATACAAGGCATAGGTCGCACCGAGCCCGTCATACGCCTCGATCACGGCCGGGTCGGTTCCGGCAGGCTCCCCCTCGCTGCGCACCTGGTGTCCCGGCAGGCGTTCGAGGCCACCGGCATCTGAAATGGTGCGATCGCACTCCCCGGGCGTGCGGGTGGTGACGCTGCGTGCTCCCGGTTGGACCAGCGGCTGCTTCCCATCACGCAATTGCCGAATCCGCGAGTCCCACAGCAACGAGTGTCTCGCGGCAGCAGCGGCGTGCGCGAATCGGGAATCGCCGAGTTCGGCCAACCGTGTGAGCAAGTAAGGCGGAACAATGGTGCACGCTGAGTAACGCGCGGGATGCAGCTGTGCGGGGTGGATCTGCGGAGCTTCCATGTGCAAAGTCTGGCACCGGCCCAAGAGACATTGCAAGCGCGCATAGTGAACCTGCGCCATGTTCGGGAAGCTCTCCGTCCCGGCAGAATTCCAACGAGAAATCATCGTCGCAAACGCCCACGGCGGGCGCAATGAAGCACTATCGGCGGCGGGCGGCGCGAAGACATGGTGGGTTCGGATGAGCTTGTTGCCACGAGCGGTCAGCGTTTGGCCGTGTTGATAACTTTCGGCCGAGAGAACGCAGTCTTGAAGGATACTTTGTTCGTGTATTCGATGGATCCATATCGGAAAAGTCGGACGGCGAGCTGCAGCACGATAGCGTTCAGGAGGAACAGTTCCGTGATGACGATGGCGGCTTACCAGCCGGCAAGAGAACCGAACGCGTTGCGAAGCATCGCGGTGATCGGCGCCGAATACGGGAAGTATGTGAACACCTGCACGACGGGGTTGTTCGGGTCTGACAGGACTAGCGAGAGGGAGTAGAGCGGGACAATCATCAGTACGATCAATGCGGAGAACCAGCTGCCCGCGTCTTTCGCGGTGGGCATGACGGCCCCGATCGCGACCAACGTGCCGGTGAACAAAGCGAACCCACTCAGAGCGAGCAAGGCGCCGATGATCATCTGTACGGGATTGAAAGTGAAGCTGGATAGGTCAATCTCCGGCAGGTTCAGCGACGTGCGGAAGAACACGTAAGCCACCAGCACCGGCACCAAAAACACGAGCACCTGAACAAACCCAACGATGAAAAGGGAAATGATCTTCCCGCTGATCAGTGCGGTGGAATTCAACGTGGTGAGGATCATCTCCGTGACCCGGTTCTCCTTCTCTTCCAACGTGCTAATGAGCATTTGGTTGGAGAGCAGCATGAAGACGAGGAAGAAGATGACCACGAAGATCAGCGGCGGGATTATGCCCATGAATCCGGCTGTTTCTTCCCCGTCGGTGAAGGTGGTCGTGGTCACGGAGACGTTGCCCTGGGCCAGTGCTGTTAGTGCGGGGTCCCCGATCTGGTCCTGAGCGCTGATACTGAGGACCTGGGTGGCGACACCGTCGTACTCGCCATTGCCGAACAGACCCTTATCAGCCCGTACACCTGAGTGGGCGTCTTGGCCGGGTCAGCGGGGTATACGAAATGGGCGTCCTCCTCCCCGGACTTGACTGCAGCGATCGCCGCCGCGTCATCGGTGACGATCGTGCCGCCTAGCGCCGTGGCCACGGCGGGGTCGACGTACCCGGACGCGTCGCTGTAGGTGAAAGTGAGTCTCGCGTCGGATTGAGCGTTGATAGTGCTCGCGGCCGTCGAGTTCCCCAGACTCACCAAGGCAATCACGATGCCAATCGCGATCGGGACCAACAAGGTGATGAACCAGAACTTCCTCTTACCCAAAGTGCGGCCAACTTCAAAGCTGATGACTGTACGGAGGTTATTTCGTCCCATATCAAGCACCGGCCATTTCGTTCTGCTCGCCATACACGCTCACGAAGATCTCCTCGAGTGAGAGCTTGCTCGTCGTGAAGCTGCGGACCAGGACTCCCGCGTCGACGAGGTCACGCAAAATCAGGGCCTCGTCAACAGTGTTGGTGCCGGTGAGGGTCAGTTCGGCATAGTTGCGGTCGCGGAGACTGATGTCGTAATACGGTGACTCCGGTATTTCACCGGAGTAACCGATGCGGATCATGGTCCCGCCGTACTGATTCTGAACCTCGGGAATCGTCCCATACGCCTCCGCACGGCCTCCTTTGAGCAGGATCACCCTGTCGCACAACCGCTCCACTTCCTCCATCTGATGCGTCACCATCACTACCGTGGCCCCCGCCCGCTTCTGCTCCTCAATGAGGTCCATCAGCAGGCGCCGATTCACCGGGTCGAAACCTTTTGTGGGCTCATCCAAGATGAGCAGCTCCGGGTCGTTCATGATCGTGACGCCGAGCTGGACCTTCTGCTGTTGCCCACCAGAGAGCTTGTCGACACGAACCTTCGCCTTACCCCTAAGCCCACCCGTTCGAGGTAGTTCATCGACCAGGACACCGCGGCCTTCTTGCTCAAGCCTTTGAGCTGACCAAAATACGTCATCACAGTCAGGACGGATTCCTTCTTATACAGCCCGCGCTCTTCCGGAAGGTAGCCCAGACGGCTACCGGCCTCCGGCGTGAACGGACGTCCATCAATGTGCAGGACGCCCGCGGTCGGCAGATAAATCCCCAGCAACGCCCGGAGCGTGGTGGTTTTGCCCGATCCATTGGAACCGAGGAAACCGAACGTCTCCCCCCCCCCCCCCCGCATCACATCGAAAGAGAGATCCGCAACGACCGATGCCCCAGCAAAATACATCCGAAAATGCTCAATATGGACAAGCGGCTCTCCGCCAAAGCCTGCGGGCACAACGGAACCGGCGACCATCACAAAGCCTCCGAAAGCTCGAACGCTTGCCGTTGTTGCTGGGCGCCTGCTCGCACGCTCAGCTTAGGAAGACAGGGGACCACAGCCCGCCCAGCAGTGTCAGTAGCGATGGAATTTCTAGACATACTTGTAAAACGCAAATTTCCCCCAATGTGCTCGTGTCCATCCTCCCACCCACTCGTTACCTGGCTGGCCATGGATCAAACTCATCGCTCCGGCTTGGCCGTACCGAGGATGTCCCTGGATTCACCGCAAGTCGAACCAACGGATTGCCCTCGGCACCGTGCGGCATACGACTCGTGCCTGGCCCGCGACCACGCGTCCCCGCGGAGCGCCGCAGCCGATTATGTCGATCATCAGTGTCGTCATGCGAATGGACGACTATTCGCCGCTCACCCCGTTTGACGTCACGATCAGCAAATTCGACCAGTCGTTGCATCAACGGAATGAACTCGCCGTTCCCCCTGCGGGCGGCGTTCCATGTGAAACTGTTGGCATCCGGTCTTGAGGAGGAAACATTGCGATCATCTTTTCGGATGCTAGGGAATCCCTGGCCGCGCGACATGGTCATCACCGTCGACGATGACGCGGACACGCTCGTTGATCTGCTCTGGATCCGGGAAACCTGGAATCTTCAGTCGATCAGCGCTGACTTTCCTCCTCTCCTGTCGGACGATTCGGTCCGAGCACACGCCCGAACCGAAACCTCCGACGCGGCCAAGACCTGGCTGGATGCCTGGCCGGTGATCTGGAACGCCTGCATTCACCATGCCGGCCTGCTTCAAGACAGCACGATCTTCGCCCAGCTCCGCCAAACCACGGATGGGTCACCGGAGCGCGCCGACCTGTTGGCCAGGCTAGTTGGGCCATCGTGGAGCGGATCATTCGGCGACGACGCCTTCACTGCGGAGTACGAGACGTGGAATCTCGCACGATTCCAGGCTCGCACGCAACGCCACCCACTCTCCGTGGGCAATGATCCGGAACGGTTGTCCCTCCAAGCGCTGATCCCGGCGTGGCGAACCGGGCTGAGCAAAATCGTCACCATCCCCTGCCAAGGCTCCTACACTCGCGTCATCGGGCAGCACACACTCCTCGTCACGGACGAGACCCGCGACGATCACCAGCGATACAGTGAAGCCCTCAAGCAGTTCCGATAGGGATTCCTCTCGCGGCAATGGCGCAAAATCCGCAGTTCGGCTCGGCTGGTAGGCGTGCGTCTTAGGGCCGAGGTAGTCCATTCACCGCAGGGCCGGCGGATGCCGTTGAACCGGTCGGCTAACGACGATCGCGGGGCCTTTACCGTATTTTTCGATGGACAGGTCGAGCGAGTGCAAGGATGAGCCATTCGCACTTACACGCATTCTTCAGGGGGGATAGTCCAGGCCATGACCAGATCGACTGGGGGCAAGTTTGAGCCGTCACCCATCGGGGCGGGACTCCTGCTTGTCGTGAGCCCAGTCATCCTGTATTGGTTCATTCACGGCGATCCGGACCGATATCTCTGGATCATCAGCGGACCCGCCCTATTCAGCAGCTTCGGTAGCGGACCTTTCCAGCTCTACCTATACGCCAGCCTGGTCATTACAGGCAGCCTACTCATTACGACCGTCATGGTCGCCAAGAAACGCCGACGCGTCCTACAAACGCCCCCGCGCTAGCGGCCGCAGTTTCGGCCGCGCCTACAACAACACGACACGAAATGAGCTAGCCAAAATAAGCCTTGGTCCGGCGGCCATCAGCGAAAGGCTCGAAATTCGAGCGTCCCGAATGACGCTCCTTTTGCGGGCTTCTTTGTTCGTTCGGACCGCAGCCCAAGGTCACGGCGCAAGTTGAAGAGCCTGCGTCCGAGCCACGGCCCACGCCTAGACCTCACACACGCGACCGCAACCGCAACCGCAACCGCAACCGCAACTGTCGAATTGTCCATCGAGCTGGGGCAGTGCAAAACTCAACCTGAAACAGTGGGTCGCCAAGATGTAGCCCGACGGCGTCATCTCAACGCGGAGTCGACGATAGACAGCAAGGGGATTCTATGAAACGTGTGACATTCGTATTGGTCGCAGCGACTGTAACGGCTGTTGTCTTGTCAGGCTGCCAAGCGCAGCAACCCGTCGCACCCGATTCATCAGCGTCGGCCTCTTCGACGCCCGCCCAGACGGATGAACCCATTGCGCAGGAATCTGCTCAGGCGTGGGCGGACCAGACATTCGGGACGTTCGAGGCCTTCACCGTCACAGGCAGCGGCTGATGAAATTGTCTTTCCCGACGATGCCAAATCTGGCTTTTATACAATCACGTGGGCACCCGGCCACTGGGCCGAAGAACAGTCCGGCGCGCAGGTTTATGGTGAAGACGGCACGTACCACGAAGCTGGCATGGCGGATTATCAAGGCATGCCGCCAGCGCTGCCTATGGCCTTGACTCCTCCGTTGGCCCGGCAGGCTGGATCGCCGTCGGGCCTGGCGCGGGTGACTGGTCCATTACTGTGTCACCTATTTCGGCGCTTCCCGCACTGCCCAAGACCGGCGGCTACGACGCCTATCTGTACGCAGGCGCTGAGCAACCGGTCATCTTCTCGTCCACAAACTCAGGGCGGGTCAGCGTTCGACAGTTCAATGGCATCGATCCGACCGACAGCATCCTCCCTCAGCCAGACTTCACGGCTGTTGGAACTCTCCTCTCTGGCCCCAACGTCGTGAACGTCCAGCTGGAAAGCCTGAGCCCCTGGACGCGGTCCCCGAATTAATCAGGGTGACACGACATGGTCAGCGGCCGGTTCGGTCTATGGGACCTTGAATCACGCGCAACAGAGCGAGTTCAGTATCAAGTGAACGGTGTCCTGTAGAGGCTTCCCGTTCCGAAACGCTTGAAATGTTGATTCCTACAGGACCAAGTTTTGGGACGCGCCGATGGTGTGCGGGCTGAGCCATTCGAGGAGTGGCGACTCGACGATGGCGGCAAGGTGCCCGTAGCCGGTGGCGTCCGAATGAAATCCGTCGCCCTCGCGGACCTGGCGTCGCCAGACCGAGTCAGCCACTGTGCTCTCAAAACACTCAAGATAGGGAATGCCCAGGCTTTTCGTCTCTTCCTGCAGGGCGTCACTGAGGTCTGAGATTCGTTCGTTCTGGTGGTCGTCGTCGACCGCGTGCGGTCCTATGAACATTAGTTCAGTGCGGCCGCTAACAATGCCGATGCTGCGAAGCTCGGTTACGCTGTCTGCGCGGCTGACTCGGGTGGTTCCGTTTTCCAGGGCTGTGTCGTTAACGCCGTATGAGGCAACTATCCGTGGGATCTCAGCATGCGCGAGCCGTGGCGCGACCTCGCGGGCGAGCCGTTCGCAGATGAGAAGCGACGTGTCGCGTCGGACGCCGCGGTTATAGGTTGTCAGGGGCAGCCCCCGACGATGGGACTCATTGGAGATTCGACCAACCCGGCCCAGGCCGGTTGAGTCGCCGGGCCCGGCGACGAAGGAGTCACCAACGAAGCACACGCGCACATCACAACTCGAAGTAGACATGACGTCAGTCTAGGAACTGGCGAAATGGTCGCTTGCACATGCCGTGCAGTAGCGTCGGGAACACGCACGTCTGAGCGTGTTCGAATGGGATGGATCCAACATGAGCAGAAGTGTCGTCGTATATACCGGGCGCATCGGGGACCATAATGATCGAGGGATGAAGGGCGCTGCCATCGTGGGAGCCGCCCTTGGTCGTTGGCTGGAAATTGAGCCGACTGTCCTCGGGCATCCCGAACCGGCAATTAACGGTAATTGGGACGTCGAGTTGGAAGCAGCATTGCTCGGGCTCCGGTCGTTGCAAGCGGCTCACGCCGCCGTCCTGAACTTGGGAGGCCATCCTGTGTTTGCATGGCCGCGGTGCGCCGCAGCCATCGCCACTCTCCCCAACGTTGCCGCACAATATCCTGACGCCATTGTGGTGTGGTTTGATGCCCATGCCGATCTGAACACCCCGGAGAACACCACAACCGGTTACCTCGGCGGCCTGGCCCTGAGCGCCTCACTTGGCTGGTGGGACTCCGGACTTGGAGCCGGCCTCGACCCCCGAAACGTAGTTCTCGGGGGGACTCGCGATCTGGACCCAGCGGAGCAATCACACGTCGACGATGGCACGATTTCCCTCGCGGCCGGACCCGACATGCTCACGCAGCTCGATCGACTCATTTCGGACCGGCCGATTTATTTCCATCTCGATTGCGATGTGCTCGATCCCGGAATCATGCCAACCGACTACAGCGTGCCTCATGGTCTAACGCTCGATGATCTCAGTGCCGTTGCCACACGCCTCGCGCACAATCCCATTGTCGGCGTCGAAATTGGTGAATTCGAGGACCACGGCGATGCGGAGCTGGCCCGCTCTCAGGCAGAGCGCCTTGTCTCCGCACTCGGCCCGCTACTGGGCACCAATCGCTGACGACCGACACGCCGTCCCGCAAGACGTTCGGCTTGCGGAACTCTCTTCCATCAACACGGCAGACCGATCAGATAGCTGTTCTGCGGTTCCACCCGATCACGGTTTCGGGCATATCTCGACTGATTCGCAGGTCGCTCCGCTGGCGGGAGACGGGCGCTGTCATCCAGCATGATCCGCGGGATGTTGGATGCCACGTACGCCGCGTGTCCACGCCCAGCGAAATCCAGCCACTAGGACCGTTAGACCGAAGCCAGCTGATGCGATACTCTCGACAATTCCTGCCAGATAGAGAAGCCAGCAACCGGCCACTGCCACCGTTGTGACAGCCAGAGGGACGAGAGCCCGTCGATGGACCGTGTTCCACGTTTTTCGGGACTGGAGGGTTGTATTCGTGCGTACTCCAATGACTCGGTTCGGCGGAATCACTCCGAACGCGCAGAGCGAGACGATGAGCAAGGAAAAAAGTGAGGTTAGTACAGCAACGAGATTCAAAAGTATTTTCGTTTCACTCTCGGCTTAGCTTCGATCCATCGGTCGAGTTGAGTAAGTAACGGCGCGTTAAACCGAGAATGCCTGTCTGATCAGGAAAAAT
>NZ_PJJW01000017.1:0-12561 GCF_002929675.1 Cryobacterium sp. M15 | reverse complement strand
TTCCGCACCTTTGGGGTACGTATAGATACATTACGGCCACCACACCCACCCGTCAAAACGCCCCCCACCCGGGCGTGTCGCGACCGGGTAGGGGGAGACTGAAGAGGTGAGCCGATCAATGAAGACGACACAGCAGCATCCGCTCGAACATCGCGCATGGGTTCTGCGCCTCGGGTTTCGGCGAAACCTGCTGAGGCCAGCAGACTCGGACCGCAGCGACCGGGTGACCCACATTGAATTGTTCTTCGATCTGATTTTTGTCTTCGCGCTCACCCAGCTGTCGCGCTACCTCTACGCCAACCAGTCCTGGGTTGGAGCGCTCGAGTCGATCATTCTGGTGCTCGCGCTCTGGTGGCTCTGGGTCTACACGACCTGGGTGACCAACTGGCTCGACCCGGCCAAGCTTCCCGTGCGCGGCGTCGTGATCGGGCTATCCCTCGTGGGACTCGTGATCAGCACGTCGATTTACGATTCGTTTGGCAATCAGGGTCTCGTCTTCGCCGTCGCCTATGTTGCCCTGCAACTGGGCCGCACGGTCTTCATGGTGCTCGCCCTTGCCCGGCACGATCCGGCCCTGCACTCGACCTTTCTTCGCATTCTGCTCTGGCTGTCGGTAGCGAGTGTCTTTTGGATCGTCGGGGGCCTCATGCCCCTGTCGGTGCGGCTGCCGGCCTGGTTGATCGCCTTGGTGATCGAGTACGGTTCAGCCAGCCTGGGATTTCGCATTCCTGGCTTGAAGGCGCCGGGCGTGGATGACTGGGATGTGTCTGGACCGCACATCGCCGAGCGCAGTGCCTTGTTCGTCATCATCGCAGTGGGTGAGTCCTTTCTGGTCACCGGCTTTGCGTTTGTCGATCAGAAGGCATCCGCTCTCGGGATATTCGGGCTCTTTCTCGCCTTTGTGAACGGGGTGGCCATGTGGTGGCTCTACTTCGATCATGGAGAGCAAGCTGGGAGCAAAGCAATCGCGGCATCGAGCGAGCCGGGCCGCATCGCTCGGCTGGCCTACACCTACGTGCACGCGGTCATCATTGCGGCAATCGTGCTGACCTCGGTCGCGGACAAGTCGTTGTTAGAGCATCCGGAAGGTGCCATGACGCTCCCGGCGGCCGTGATTATTATCGGCGGGCCGTCGTGTTATCTGGTCGGGCTGCTGCTCTTTCGCTGGATCGTCACGCGCACGCTGCTCGTGTCCCACCTGGTGGGGCTCGGACTGCTCGCCCTGGCTGGCGTGGCGGCAACGGTCCTGACTCCACTCGGGCTGGGGGCGGTGACCTCCGTGGTGCTGGTCACCGTTGCGGCGTGGGAGACCATCGTGCGAGTCCACACCGGTACAACCGACGACGACGCGGGCTGAACCGAGACCGGGAGGCTGGCATTTTTGGCGGCCTGACCTAAGCGGATGCCTGGCCTGCCCGAAGAACGCTGGTCCGGACCCCGAACAAAGTGAGCGAGGGACGAGTGGGGACGTTGGACTCTACTGTTGCGCCTGAGCAACCGCGACACTGAGGTAAGCGAGATCGCTGAAACAGATCGGAAGGCAATCATGGGTTCTCTCACGTATGACCGCGTCATCGTGGAGATCGATGATCGCACCCTCGCGCACCTGCAACTCGTGATCGTGCAGAAGCTGCGCCGGGGCGAGAGTTTTCTCCTGTCCTGGCAGGATTGCCCATCGGTGGGGTCTGGGCGCAGTTCTGTCTGGCTGAACCAGGCCATCCCGTTGTATTTCAAATACGCCGGCGGACACGCAGCCACGCTCAACCGAGAGTGGATCGAAGACCTCAGCCGCTCGGCCAACAGCACCCAGGGTCTCATGATCGTCAGCGAGGCCGGTTCGTCGCCGGTCACCACTCTCGCCGCGCGCTCGAAAACGACAATCAACGCGCGAACGACCGCTCGCACCGATACGGTCCTGGCATAGTCTGCGTCACGGCACCACGCTGCGCTCCGGACAGAGTTCATGACCGGACCTTCGGCAGATTCACGAAACCGGGCCCTCGCTAAAAGCGCGGGCCCCGCTTTCGAATCTGCAGCGACCTAGTGCTTCGCGACGAGCGTGAGCACGTCATAGGACGCGACGAGTTCGTCATTCTGGTTGGTCAGCACGGCATCCCAGCGCACCTCACCGTATTCGTCGGTCTCGCGCGGGGTGATCTGCTTCGCAGTGAGCGCAACGCGAATGCTGTCACCGGGCGAGACTGGTGTGACGAACCGCAGGTTCTCCAGTCCGGAGTTGGCGAGCACCGGCCCGGGCGCCGGGTCGACGAATAGTCCGGCGGCCCACGAGACCAGCAGGTAGCCGTGCGCCACGCGGCCCGGGAAGAACGGATTGGCGGCGGCGGCCTCTTCGTCCATGTGGGCGTAGAAGGTGTCCCCGGTGAACTGGGCAAAGGTCTCGATATCTTCGAGCGTTACCGTGCGGGAGTCCGAAACGATCTGGTCACCGATCACGAGTTCGGCCAGGCTCTTCCTAAACGGATGCGTGTCGCCGACCCGCGCAGTGGCGCCTTGGTGCCAGATTCCGGTGATGGCCGTGAGCATTTCGGGTGAGCCTTGAATGGCAGTGCGCTGCATGTGGTGCAGCACCGCGCGGATGCCGCCCAGCTCTTCGCCGCCGCCGGCCCGGCCCGGGCCGCCGTGCACGAGCTGCGGAACCGGCGAACCGTGCCCGGTCGAGGTGCGGGCATCGTCTCGGTCGAGCACGAGCACGCGACCGTTGAAGGCAGAGATTCCAGTCATCAAGGCGACGGCCACGGCCGGGTCATGCGTGGCGATACTGGTCACGAGCGACCCGCCACCCCGCCGCACGAGGGCGACAGCCTCGTCGAGGGTGTCATAGCCGAGCACGCTCGAGACCGGGCCGAAGGCCTCGACCTCGTGTACGGCGGCAACGGAGGCGTCGTCGAAGCGCAGCAGTAGCGGCTCGACGAAAGCGCCATCGGGAGCGGGCGCGGTCGTGCCGTTGGCGTGCAGAACGGCCGGGGCATCCGTTTTGCCGACGACCAGTTTGCCACCGGCGGCCTGGAGTCGGGCGACCTGCTTGAGTACTTCGCTTCGCTGCGCGGTAGAGGCGAGCGGGCCCATGGTGACGCCCGCGGCGCGGGGATCGCCGAGCACGATACGTTCGGTGATGCGCGCCTGCACTGCCGCGACGACGTCACCCATGGCCGCGCGCGGCACGATGACGCGGCGGATGGCGGTGCACTTCTGGCCGGCCTTGACCGTCATCTCGGTGACGACCTGCTTGACGAAGGCGTCGAATTCGGGGGTGCCGACGGCGGCATCCGTTCCGAGAACGGAGGCATTGATCGAGTCGGTCTCGTTGGTGAAGCGCACTCCGCCGGTCTGCACGGAGTCGTTCGCGCGCAGCTTTTCGGCGGTCGAGGCCGATCCGGTGAAGGCGACGAGGTCACCGAGGCGCACGTCATCGAACAGGGTCGGCACGCTGCCCGAGACCAGCTGCAGCGAACCTTCCGGCAGCAGACCGGAGTCGGCGAGGATGCGCACGAACGCCTCGGCGAGGTAGCCGGAGGGGGTTGCCGGCTTCACGAGGGTGGGCACTCCGGCCAGGAAAGCCGGCGCAAACTTCTCGAGGGCTCCCCAGACAGGAAAGTTGAACGCGTTGATCTGCACGGCGACTCCGGGCAGGCGCGAGTAGATGTGGCGGGCGATGAAGGAACCGTCCTTGGAGAGCGGCTCGACCGGTCCGTCGACGTAGACGCGGGCGTTGGGCAGTTCGCGGCGACCCTTGGATGAGTAGCTGAACAGCACTCCGATGCCGCCGTCAATGTCCACCCATGAGTCGACCTGGGTGGCGCCGGTGCGGCTGGAGACGGCGTAGAGCTCCTGCTTATGCTCGGTCAGCAGCAGCGCCATCTGCTTGAGCAGCAGGGCCCGCTGGTGAAAGGTGAGCTCGCCGAGCGATTTCTGGCCGACCGTGCGCGCATACTCGAGCGCTTCCGCGAGGTCGAGGCCGTGCGTGCTGACGCGCGTGACGACCTCACCGGTCGAGGCGTCACAGACGTCCACAGCAGCGGATGCGTCGGCGGGGGTCCACCAGGCGCCCTGAACGTAGCTGGGCAGAATGGTCGTCATGGGTTTTTCCTTGTCTTCTGTGCGGGATGCGGTGGAGGCCCGGGCACTCATCAGGCTTCGTTCCAGCGGTAGAAGCCCTGGCCGGACTTGCGGCCAAGCTTGCCCTCTGCCACGAGCCGGCGCAGCAGCGCGGGCGGTTCGAAGCGGGCGCCGAGCTGTTTATGCAGGTACTCGGCAATGCCGAGACGCACGTCGAGTCCGACCAGATCGGTCAGTTTCAACGGCCCGACCGGATGCTTGTAGCCGAGCATCATCGCGGCATCAATATCCGAGGCGCTCGCGACACCTTCCTCGAGCATGCGGATGGCCTCGAGCCCGAGGGCCACTCCGAGCCGGGACGAGGCGAATCCGGGCGCGTCACTGACGGTGATTGGAGTTTTGCCGAGGGCAGAAACCCAGCCCTGGGCATCCGCTACCAATTCGGGCGAGGTGGCGCTGCCGGTGACGAGTTCAACCAGATTCGAAGCGGGCACCGGGTTGAAGAAGTGCAGACCGAGAAAACGCGCCGGACGCTGCAGTTCGTCGGCGAGGTCGTCGATCGAGATCGACGAGGTATTGCTCGCGAGGGCGGCCTCGGCCGGAAGCTGGGCCTCGACCTTTTGTAGGGCCTCGACCTTCTGCGCACGCACCTCGGGAACGGCTTCGACGACCAGTTCCCGGTCGGCGAACAGGCCGAAGTCCACTCCGACGGCGAGGCGAGACGTAAGTTCCGCGCGGGTCTCACCGGTAGCGCCGCGGGCGATGCTCGCGTCGACGGCGCACAACACGCGGTCGCGGGCGGCCGTCGCCTCGGTGTCACCCCGTTCAATGAGGGCCACGTGGGCTCCGGCGAGCAAAAAGGCGTGTGCTATGCCGGCGCCCATACGCCCGCCGCCGAGTACGCCGACGCGGGCGGGAACGCCGGATTCGCCGCGATCACCCAGTTCCAGTTCAGACACCGACATCAGACACGCTCCATAATGAGGGCCGAGCCCTGGCCGACGCCGACACACATCGTCGCGAGGCCGTGCCGGGCATTTTCCCGTTCCATGCGGGCGAGCAGGGTGACGACGAGGCGTGCACCGCTCGATCCGAGCGGATGCCCGAGCGCGATAGCGCCACCGTCGCGGTTGACGATTTCATCGTCGAGGCCCAGGCGACGAATGCACGCAATCGACTGCGTGGCAAATGCTTCGTTGAGCTCGATCGCTCCGAGGTCGGCGATGCTCAGGCCACTGCGGTCGAGGGCGCGCTGGGTGGCCGCGACCGGGCCGAGGCCCATGATCTCCGGAGCCAGGCCGACGCTCGCGCCGACCACGATGCGGGCGCGCGGCGTGAGGTCGTACTTTTCCACGGCCTCACCGCTCGCCACGAGAATCGCCGAGGCGCCATCGTTGAGCGAACTGGCGTTGCCGGCCGTGACGACGGAGCCGCCGGAGACAATCGGGCGCAGGGCGGCGAGGCCTTCGATGGTGGTGTCGCGCCTCAGGCCCTCGTCAACGAGCACCTCGCCCTTTTTGGTGGGTACGCCGACGATTTCATCGACGAAGTGACCGGCGTCGATCGCGGCGGCGGCGCGCTGATGGCTGCGGAGAGCGAAGGCATCCGCTTCGGCGCGGGTGATGCCGTCGAGTCGGGCGACTTCTTCGGCCGTCTCCGACATGGAGAAGGTGGCCTTGTCGCGGGCGGCAAGTGTGGGGTTCACGAACCGCCAGCCGATGGAGGTGTCGAACTGGGCGCCGGGCTTAGCCCAGGGGCGATCGGGTTTGGCCTGCACCCAGGGGGCGCGGGTCATCGACTCGACGCCGCCGGCGATCATGAGGTCGGCGTCGCCGGCGCGGATGGCCTGCGCGGCCATGGTGATCGCCGACATTCCGGAAGCGCAGAGCCGGTTGACGGTGATGCCCGGCACGTGGTCGGGCAGGCCAGCAAGCAATCCGGCCATCCGGGCGACGTTGCGGTTGTCCTCACCGGCCTGGGTGGCGGCGCCGAAGATAATCTCTTCGATCAGTGCCGGGTCGATGCCGGCGCGGCGCACGGCCTCACCGACGACGAGCGCGGCGAGGTCATCGGGACGAACCGAGGCCAGTGCTCCACCGTAGCGACCTACCGGGGTGCGTACTCCTCCAACGAGGTAGGCCTCGGCCATGTTTCTCTCCTGACGACGGTGTCTGCGGGTGCCTGCGGGAACGTGGAATAAATTACCGACCGTTCGGAAGGTAATTCTGGCAGATGCGGGTGGGTTCGCACAACCCGCCCGGCACGCAAAAAGAGGCACCCGCCGAATAGCGGATGCCTCTTTCTAGATCAAGCGATTATCAGATGTTGGCGAGTTCACGCACAGCCGCGTCACCGGGGGTGGCTGTGGTGTAGCTCGCGTCGATCTCGGCCCGGTCGAGCAGCTCGTCCATGCGGCGCTTGCGCTGCTTGGGGATGAGCGTCACGACTGTTCCGGTCTTGCCGGCACGGCCAGTACGTCCCGCACGGTGCAGGTACGTCTTGTACTCGTCGGGCGCGTCGGCCTGGATGACCAGGTCGATGTCGTCGACGTGGATACCGCGAGCAGCGACATCCGTTGCGACGAGCACGTTGACCCGACCACTCGTGAGCATCTGCAGGTTGCGGGTACGGCGAGCCTGGTTGAGGTCACCGTGCAGGCTGGTGGCCTTGACTCCGGCGTCTTCGAGCTGGTCGGCGAGCTGCTCAGCGTAGGCGCGGGTGCGGCTGAAGATGAGCGTCTTGCCGTCGCGGTTGACGAGCTCTTCGATGATGCGGCCCTTGTCGCGGTGCTCGATGACGAGCACGCGGTGGTCGATCGTGGAGGAGGCCTGGTCTTCACCGGCGACCTCGTGCACGGCCGGGTTGGTCAGGAATTCCTTGACCAGCGAGGCAACGCCCTTGTCGAGGGTGGCGGAGAAGAGCAGTTTCTGGCCGCCGGCTTTGGTCTGGCGCAGGATGCGCTGCACCGGCTCGAGGAACCCGAGGTCGCACATGTAGTCCGCCTCGTCGAGCACGGTGACGACGACTTCACTCAGGTCGAGACGACCCTGGTCAATGAGGTCTTCGATACGGCCGGCGGTGCCGATGATGATGTCCACGCCGCGCTGGAGGGCGCTGACCTGGCGGTACTGCGGAACGCCGCCGTAGATCTGGGTGGTGAAGAGGCCGACGCTGCGGGCGATGGGCTGCACGGTGCGGTCGATCTGCAGGGCGAGCTCCCGGGTCGGGGCCAGGATGAGAGCGCGGGGCTTGCGGGCCATCTTGCGGTCCTTGGCGCCGTTGTTCTCCATGAGCTTTTCCACCAGGGGGGCACCGAAGGCGATGGTCTTGCCGGATCCGGTCTTGCCGCGCCCGAGCACATCGCGCCCGGCGAGCACGTCGGGGATCGTGGCAGCCTGGATCGGGAAGGGCGACGGAGCGCCGAGGGCGGCGAGCTCGCGCACGATGTTCTCGCCGAGGCCCAGGTCGCCGAAGCTTACACCGACGACATCAGAGGCCGTCGTCGCGATGGCTTCGAGACGCTCGAGCACGACGTCTTCGCCGCCGGCGAAGGTGGGCTTGACACCGTCTTCGCTGCGCTTCGGGTAGAACTTGCTGTCGCCATCGTCGGAACGGGTCGGACGGTCGTTACCGAAGTCGCGACGGGGCGGGCGATCGTCGTTCGAGCGACGCGGAGCCCGGTCGTCGAAGCTGCGGGGAGCACGGTCTCCGTAGGAGGGACGCTCGGTGCGGGCCGGACGATCGTTGTNGCCGGACGATCGTTGTTGTAGGCCGGACGATCCGTGCGCGGAGCGCGGTCTCCGTAGGAGGGACGCTCGGTACGAGCCGGACGATCGTTGTTGTAGGCCGGACGATCCGTGCGCGGAGCGCGGTCTCCATAGGACGGACGCTCCGTGCGCGCCGGACGGTCGTTGTTGTAGGCCGGACGATCCGTGCGCGGAGCGCGGTCTCCATAGGACGGACGCTCCGTGCGCGGGGCGCTGCTGCGGTCACCATAGGACGGACGGTCATTGTTGTAGGCCGGGCGGTCGGTGCGCGGGGCGCGGTCACCATAGGACGGACGGTCATTGTTGTACGCCGGGCGGTCGGTGCGCGGGGCGCGGTCACCATAAGAAGGACGCTCGGCGCGGGGAGCGCTGTTGCGGTCACCATAGGAGGGACGCTCGGCGCGGGGAGCGCTGTTGCGGTCACCATAAGAGGGACGCTCGGTACGAGCCGGACGGTCATTGTTGTATGCCGGACGGTCCGTGCGGGGACGGTCGTTGTTGTAGGCCGGGCGCTCGTTGCGCTCGCTGTTGGTACGACCACCGTTTTCGGGGCGAACGGAACGCGAGCCGTAGGCTGGGCGCTCGCTCGAGGGACGCTCGTTCGATCGCGCGGCGCGCTCGTCGGCGTTCCAGCGCTGCTTCTTGGGCGCGCCCTCATCAGCGCGGTAACCGCGATGTCCGGGGCTCTTGCTGCCGGCGTTGTTGGAACCGCCGTGGCCCGATCCGCCCTTGGAGGCGTACTTGGGATCAAAGTTCTTACCGCCACGACCGACGGTGGAATTGTGCGAATTGCCTTGAGGCATAAAAATATCTCTGGGTTGTGTTCAGTACATGGCAGAACAACATCGCACATGCGACGTAACTGAGAACCCGAGCAATCTGCGGTCGGGGCCGTTCACATACAGTGATTTTTCACCAGCGGATTACTGGGAAACCGGCCCAACTTGACTTACAAACCCATCCGCGCACAGCGCGGTGTCAAGAGCCGACTTATATACGTTACCCGATGGATCCGGAAAAGTCACGTAACGGGGCATGCAATGCCTCGCTCTATTCTGGTGACATGACCATTTCGATCGGTATTGAGCCGCCCCGGCAGGCCGACGTCGAGGCGCTTCTCGCCGCCGGCACCGTCTTTGCGCACTCCCTGTATCCCGTGGAGAACACGTTTCTGCTCAGCACCGACGAGCTCGAGCGTCCCGGCGTCGACGTGTACGTGGCCCGCGATGAAAACGGTAAGGCGTGCGGCATGGCCGCCCTCGTCCCGCTCGACCTCGACCTCGACCTCGACCTCGACCTCGACGCCGCAGCTGAACTGAAGCGACTGTTCGTGCACACAGAAGCTCGGGGCCGCGGTGTGGCCGGCCGTCTACTGGACCGCATCGAAGCGGATGCCGCTAGCCACGGCATCCGCTCTCTCGCGTTGGAAACCGGCACGCTGCAACACGCAGCGATGGCGCTCTACCGCGGCCGCGGCTACGAACAGATCGAGCTGTTCGGCCCGTATATCGGCGAAGAACTCAGCGTCTGCTTCGCTAAGAGCCTTTAAATCAGGCGGCGGGTGGAACCGCGTTCATCCGCAACCTGCCCGCTCGCGGCACTCGTTAGAGAAGCGGGCCCCCATAGGAACGAGTGCCCACTTTCCCGAGGAGTGCCGCGAGGCGTGCCGGAAGGCGTGCCGGAAGGCGTGCCGGAAGGCGTGCCGGAAGGCGTGCCGCAAGGTTTCGCGCGGGGCTCAGCGCGGTTGTCCGCCGATCCGGCGGGACAGTTCTGCGGCCGTCGCCATCACGGCCTGGGCGATCTGGGGCCAATGGGCCGCGGCAAATCGATCGCGTGCGAAGGTGACCGCGATGGCGGCGGCCGGCCAGCCGGCATGATCGCGCACGGCGAGCGCCACCGAGGCGATGCCGGGCGTGATTTCGCCGTCTTCTGTGGCGTAGCCATCTGTTCGCACTCGATCGAGTACGGCGCGTAGCTCCAGGCGGCTTCCCGGACCCCGCCCGTCCCGCAGCTCAAGCGACGCCTGGTTCGGGTAGAGCGCGCGCACTTGGGCGGCAGGGACCGCCGCGAGCAGGGCGCGCCCGCTCGCCGTGAGATGGGCGGGCAGCCGCACGCCCACCTCGGAGACGAGCGAGGGACGGTGCGCAGCACGCTCCTCGACGAGGTAGATCACGTCCCGACCGTGCAGCACCACGAGATGGGCGCTCTCCCCCAACCGGTCGACGAGCTGCGCGATCAAGGGGCGACCGAGTCGGGAAAGCGGTTCCTGGCGGCTGAATCCCGAGCTGAGTTCAAAGGCGGCGATGCCCAGCCCGTACCGGTGTTCCTCGGGCAGGTGCACGACGAATCCCTGCTCCACGAGCACGTCGAGCAGCTGGTAAACGGTCGAGCGTGGCAAGTCGAGGGCGCTCGCTACGTGGGCCGCCGGCGTCGGCCCACGCTGCGCGGCGAGGTGTGTCAGCAGGCGGAGGACGCTTTGGGCGGCCGGAACTTTGGACGGTGTTTTCATGGCGGGTCCCCGGCTCCGCCGACGCTGGGCGGCCCATCTGCACGCGCTTTCGCGTGCGTTGAGACTGGATGCTGTCCGGCATACCGGACAGCATCCACCTTATCGGCGTATCGCCTACCCCGGCGCGGGTGTGCAATGAAATCATGACTCGTGCACAGACGCCCAGCACCGACCTGCCCACCGCGAGCACAGCATCCGTTTCCGCAGCCAGAAACGCCACGGCGAGTGTCACTGTCGGAACCGGCGCCCTCTCGTTCGCTGACGTGATCGCCGTCGCGCGCCACAATGCGCGCGTGACGCTTGACCCTTCGAGCCTCGACGAGGTCGCAGTGACCCGCAGGATCATCGATGCCCTCGCTGCGGATCCCGAACCGCACTATGGAATCTCCACCGGCTTCGGCGCCCTCGCGACAACGTTCATCACCCCCGGCCGGCGCGCCCAGTTGCAGGCGAGCCTCGTACGCTCCCATGCCGCCGGCAGCGGGCCCGAGGTGGAACGGGAAGTCGTGCGCGCCCTCATGCTGCTGCGGTTGAGTACCCTGATGACCGGTCGCACCGGGGTTCGGCCGGCCACCGCCGAGACCTACGCCGCCGTGCTGAACGCCCAGATCACCCCGGTCGTGCACGAATACGGATCACTCGGCTGCTCCGGCGACCTGGCCCCGCTCGCCCACTGTGCCCTCGTTGTGATGGGCGAGGGCCAGGCGCGTGACACGACCGGCATTCTCGTCACCGGCAGCCAGGCCCTGGCCGCGGCCGGAATCAGACCGGTCGTGCTCGCCGAAAAGGAGGGCCTCGCCCTCATTAACGGCACCGACGGCATGCTCGGCATGCTCGTGCTCGCCCTCGACGATTTCGCCCGCTTGCTCACCACCGCCGACATCGCGGCCGCCATGAGTGTCGAAGCCCTGCTCGGAACGGATGCCGTCTTCGCGGCCGATCTGCAGCAGTTGCGGCCCCAGCTCGGTCAGGCCGACAGCGCCGCGAACCTGCGCCGACTGCTGCTTGGCTCTGGCCTGCTCGCCAGCCATGCCGGCCCGGAGGACGTGTCGGTGCAGGATGCCTATTCCCTGCGGTGTGCCCCGCAAGTGCACGGCGCCGCGCGCGACACCGCCGCCCACGCCGCCCTCGTCGCCGGCCGCGAACTGGCCAGCGCCATCGATAACCCGGTCGTCACCGTCGACGGACGCGTCACTTCGAACGGCAACTTTCACGGCGCCCCGCTCGGCTATGTGCTGGACTTTCTCGCCATCGCCTCAGCGGATGTCGCCAGTATGAGTGAACGCCGCACCGACCGTCACCTCGATGTGAGCCGCAGCAAGGGCCTGCCGCCGTTTCTCGCGCACGAGGTGGGGGTGGACTCCGGACTCATGATTGCTCAATACACCGCCGCCGGAATCGTGTCGGAGCTCAAGCGACTCGCCGCGCCGGCATCCGTTGATTCGATTCCCTCCTCGGCGATGCAGGAGGACCACGTTTCGATGGGCTGGCACGCCGCGCGCAAACTGCGCCGGTCGCTCGACGGGCTCGGCCGCGTGCTGGCGATCGAGATCATGACGGCGTCGCGATCGCTTGATCTGCGGGCACCGCTCACCCCCGCCGCCGCGACCACAGCGGTGCGCGATCTCGTGCGCACGGTAGCCGGTGGCCCCGGGCACGATCGTTTCCTCTCCCCCGAAATCGAAGGCGTTGTGGCTCTCGTGGCCTCCGGCGCGGTGCGCTCGGCTGCCGGACCCGGATTGGCGTAAATTTCGGACAACCTTACAGCGACCTTGCGTCACGCATCCACCCCGTTGTAAGCGCTGCGGCACCGTGCCATACTTGCGCCACGCTGGCCCGCCCGAGCCGCGTAAATCCATTACCCGAATGGATCAGGTTCTCATATGCTGCTTCCCGCCACGCGCCGTCATGACGTTCGGCTTGGGCGTGCGAAATTTTGCAATCGGGCGCCACGAAGCCGGGCTGTGCGGGCTGCCGAAGGCGGGCTGGTGGCAGTGGTCATCGTGGCACTCGCGCTGTTCGGCGCACCGATCGGAGCGATCGCCGACGAGGTGCCCGCCGGCTCCCCCGCAAGCCCAGCATCGATCGCGACGGCAGAGCCGACCCCCACCGCAACGCCTACACCTACGCCTACGCCTGAACCGTCGACCACACCCACACCCACACCCACACCCACACCCACACCCACACCCACACCAGTACCTGAGC